>JAIOWY010000067.1:0-8687 GCA_021741845.1 Candidatus Nanopelagicales bacterium | reverse complement strand
GGGCCGACAATTTCTATGCCTCAGTCCCATTCGACGCGGATCATCTGGCGAATTGGGCACATGGTTTTGCCCTTGGTTCCCTGGCAGCTGCCCGTGCGTTCACTCGCGCATGGACACCCCATGTCATTCACGGTCACGACTGGATCGCAGCGCTCCAAACCCGGTCACTAGCGGCGTACCTCAATGTGCCTCATGTCATGACCATCCATGCCACAGAATATGGACGCCACAACGGATGGCTGACATCGGCGCTATCGAAGATCGTTTACTCCCGGGAACTCCATGCTATTCAATCAACGCCGAACATCATTGTCTGTAGTAACTACATGAAAGCTGAATTGACTAATGGTTATGCCGGTAATCCGAATCGTATGACCGTGATTCCCAATGGAGTCTCCACGCCGACGGATAAACCCGCCAACGAAGATACAGATGTTTCGGATACACCTTCAGACATCTTTACGGTTGGCTTTATTGGGCGTGTTGAATGGGAAAAGGGTGTGCACCACATTATCGATGCCTTAATCCTTCTTCCGAAAGGTCGATTTCGACTTGTGATCGTGGGGACCGGCAGCCAGGTACCGTCGTTGCGCGCCAAGATTGAACGAAAGGGGCTGAGTGATCACGTCACATTTCTTGGTTATGTCTCCTCGCAGGAGAAAACTCGCCTGCTCAGCACTTTTGATGCAGTTGTCGTTCCGTCCAGTTATGAACCATTTGGAATCGTGGCTTTGGAGGCGGGTGCTGCGCGGGTGCCACTAGTAACCTCCAGTGCCGGTGGTTTGCGTGATGTAGTCCCCAATGGTTCCTATGGATATCCGCTTGTTCAGGTGGACGGTGAATCAATAGCCGCGGCACTAAAGAGTATTCAGGAGTTTCCTCACCAAGCTGACGAGAAAGCCTCACGCCTCGCTCACAGAGTGCGGGAGGAATATTCCTGGACGTTCGTCGTGGAGAAAACGGATTCTGTGTACGTCAGGGCCATCGAGGAGTACGGCGCATGAGACGCTTCTCTATCTGGCGCATCGAAAATATCCGATGGATCATTCGACATCGCGCGTGGACGCCCTTTTACTTGATCCGCTACTTGCGCTTTCTCAGGTATCACTGGTTTGGACCAAAGGGTGTCGTGTTCACCGGATTTGTTTTCATGGGAAAAGGTGTGGAACTCACGGTTCGCCGGGGATTTGGGCGAATAGTGATTGAACCCTGGGTGCATATCGGTGATCACAATCGCATTCGAGCGCATGAAGGCACAGTCTCCATCGGAACAAAGAGTGTGTTGGGTCGTGATAACACGATTAATGCCTACCTCCATGTTTCACTGGGTGCGGAGTGCGTGATTTCGGACTCTATTTACATCTGTGATTTCGATCATCGAATAGAGGATCTCGGCATCCCCATTCGCAAACAGGGAATCGTAAAGTCGCCTGTAGTCATTGAGTCCGATGTCTGGATTGGGACTAAGGCAACTATCCTTCGCGGCGCGAGAATTGAGCACGGTGCTGTGATCGGCGCACATTCCGTTGTTAAGGGGGTGATTCCTCAGCTCGCCGTTGCGGTGGGAGTGCCGGCTCGAATAGTTCGATCTCGAGTAGAGGATTCGGAGAGGACACGCCGCATGAGGGAGCACCAGGAATACGTTGCCGGACAAGTACGTGATGCAATGTCGGGTTACTCAGATTAGCCCCCGACAGGATAACCAAAAGGGGTAGTCGACAACGGGATCTTGATTGGCTCCGTTCACGCGTTGGTAGTGAGTCTGCACTCTGGATCTGGCGTAGTCCGCTGCACTATTGCGGCTAATCATGAACGCCCAGTCACTAGAAAGTTGCATGACTGCTTCATTGAGCAGATCAGATTGCTCGGCGGGAGCTAACCGCCCGCTGTGACAGGTAGCCAGCATTCGATCCTGGGTCTGCTGGTTCATGACAACAACATCGCGAACCGTGTCGGACGTCCAGATTCTCCAGTCTTTTCCTTCACCCCACGAGGAGTCAGATAAATCAATGCGCTGGTGAGGTGCGCGGCAGGCCTCCTCCAGTGTGATTGTCTTTATGCCGCTCGCGGGAAGAAGTTGGATGACGGTGGAAAGCCATTGAACCCCTTCACGCCACCAGTGCCCAAGGAGCTCGGTATCAATGGCGACAACAATCACTGGGTCGTGTTGTGAATCATCAAGTACCTGGTTTTCGAATGCATATGTCAGTTCCTGTACGAATTCCTGGGCATCGGATAGGACACTGCGGGAGGCGTCCGCTGGGTCGTACGGCTCCTTCTCTGGATTGGCTCGATCACCAACTCGAGAAAGCCGAAGCCCTGCGGCGTGGTTGACGTCGTGAAAATCCAGGTAGGCCGAACGACCTGGATACCCTCGTTCAGCCGACCACAGATGATCGCTGACGTGCAAATCCCGCGCAATCACGGAGACGGGGCTATTACCGAGTTTGTATGGCACATTGGCTCGTCCGCCCGCCTCATTCACGGCCGGTTCATCGACAAGGAAAAACTGCACCCCTGCCTGCTCGTAGACCTCTTCTTGGCCGGGGCGATATGCGCATTCAGGAACCCAGATCCCTCGCGGTTGATAACCCCATCGTCGGCGAGCATCCATGAGCCCTTGCTCGAGCATGAATCGGTGAACACGTGGATCCAGATACGGCGTGAAGGGATGGCCCAGCGGACCGCCGAGCACCTCCATCGCTTGGCGGTCCACGAGTGTGCGGACCATGGGGGAAATGCCACGGGAGAAGTCCGCTTCAAACTGATGAAGTGTTCGGGTAGCACTCTCCATCTGATAACTCCGGGCAGGATGTTGGCGAGGAATCTGACCCGTTCGAATCTGCCAGTCGTGAAGCCACATGTGCAGATTGCTCAGGGCGTAGGGGCTGTCTAGCTGCGCGGCCAGTATCGGGGTGATCCCCAAGGTGAGCATGGAGGTGAACCCAGCATCGGCGAGGCGTCGCAACTCGGTGAGCAGGGGTATGTAGGAATGGGCGTAGGCCTGGTAGAGCCACTCTTCACCCACCGGCCAATTACCGTGCCCCAGTAGCCACGGGAGGTGACTATGTAAGACAAAACACACCTGACGCGGGGGTGAATCTGCTGCGGGTGCGGTGGTCACGCTGTGACACTAGTGCGTGGACTCTGAGTGGGCACAACTAGTTACTCGTGGGTAACATAGAGCTGCTCAGGCAACCGAAGTGCTACCGAAAGGGCAAGTAACGTGAAAATTGCGGTGTGCGTCAAGCAAGTTCCTGATACGTGGGCAGAGAAGAAACTCCGTGATGGAGATTCACGCTTGGATCGGGAGTCGGCTGACGGGGTACTTAATGAGCTTGATGAGTATGCCGTGGAACAGGCTCTACAAATTGTCGAAGCAGAGGGTGGGGAAGTGGTCATCGTGACCATGGGTCCCGAGCGAGCGGGCGAGACACTCCGCAAAGCGATCAGCATGGGGGCTGACTCTGGGATTCATATTGTGGACGATTCATTAGGCGGCTCAGACGCCATTGCTACGTCTGCCGTCTTAGCCGCTGCGCTCAGTGGACGTGGATTCGATCTCGTCCTCTTCGGTTCCGAGTCCACGGATGCACGTATGTCTGTGGTCCCCGCCATGGTGGCTGAACGTTTGGACCTTCCACAGTTGACATTCGCGCAAAAGGTCGATTTGACTGGAAGTACCGTCACAACTGAACGGGTAACGGAATATGGATTCGACGCCATGACCGCTGAGTTACCAGCGGTGGTCAGTGTGGTGGAGAAAATCAATGAGCCGCGCTACCCGTCTTTCAAGGGAATCATGGCCGCTAAGAAAAAACCGGTGGAAACCTTGGCTGTTGCCGATCTCAGTCTTGACGCCGCACATGTCGGCGGCGCAGCAGCGTGGAGCGAGGTTGCTGACTTTGCTGCCCGACCTCCGAAGGCCGCCGGTGTTGTCGTAACAGACGAAGGTGACGGTGGCGTGAAGATTGCCGACTTCCTGACTAGCCAGAAGATTATTTAAGGAGACCCATGTCTGACGTACTTGTACTCGCTGAGCATCATGAATCAGATATCAAGAAAATTACATTTGAATTGGTAACAGGCGCCCGAGCGCTGGGCAACCCGATCGTGCTGTGGCTCGGTGCGGGCTGTACCGCGGACACGGTTGCCGCTCTCGGGGAATACGGCGCGACCAAGGTGATCGTGGCTGATTCCCCAGCAGTCTCGGATCACCCTGTAGTACCTGGCGCTGAGGTTGTCGCGTCACTGGTGGAATCACTGTCTCCGGTGGCGGTGTTAGTTGCGTCCACCGCTGACGGCAAGGAAATTGCGGCACGCGCTGCAATTAAGTGTTCCGGTGGGATTATTACCGATGCAGTGGAGATTGCTCCGGACGGAACAGCAACCCAAAGTGTATTTGGTGGGAGCACCGTGGTGCATTCCCGAGTGACGCACGGTACCCCGTTCATCACCGTTCGACCTAATGCGATCCCGGCAACACCGCAGCCTCAGGCCGCCGTTCGTGAAGATATTGAGCCCAGTATCTCGACTGGTGCCCAGCGCGTCACCATCTCGCAACGAACCGTTGTACCCAAGGGCGCGCGACCCGAACTCACGGAGGCTGAGGTTGTGGTCAGCGGTGGGCGTGGAGTCGGTGGCGCCGAGGGCTTTGGTGTTATTGAGTCTTTGGCCGACTCTCTCGACGCTGCTGTGGGTGCTTCCCGGGCAGCAACAGATGCCGGTTGGTATCCGCATCAGTTCCAAGTGGGACAGACCGGCAAGACGGTGTCGCCGCAACTGTATATAGCCAATGGAATCTCTGGGGCTATTCAGCATCGCGCCGGCATGCAGACATCCAAGGTCGTTGTTGTGGTGAATAAGGATCCGGAAGCTCCAATTTTTGAGTTGGCCGACTACGGAGTCGTCGGAGATTTGTTCACTGTCGTACCGCAGCTGACTGAAGAAATTTCCAAGAGAAAATAGCGCATTCGCGAAATACCTAACACCTTTATATGCTTGCTGCCCGTGCTCGTTGCACGGGCACTTGCATATTTGGAGCTCGAACAGGTTCCCGCATTGGAGGTAGGTCATGGCTCGCATTTACCTCGACCATGCCGCCACGACTCAATTACGACCAGAGGCCGCCCAAGCATGGCTGGAAGCTGGCCAGCACGTGGGCAACGCCTCGAGTCTGCACACCTCGGGTAGGTCAGCGCGGCGAACAGTCGAGCAGGCTCGTGAATCCATCGCAGAAGACCTCGGAGTCCGTCCCTCAGCCGTCATCTTTACCGGTGGTGGGACGGAGTCGGACAACTTGGCGATCAAAGGGATCTACTGGGCCCGATCCATGCAGGGTGGCCCGCGCCGAATCGTGACGAGTGCCATTGAGCACCACGCGGTCCTAGACCCGGTTCTGTGGTTGCAAGAGCATGAATCTGCCCCGGTCACATTCCTCGAGGTGGATCGCTTTGGAGTGGTCAGCCTTGGTCAATTGCGTACTGTCTTGGAACAAGGGGATGTTGCCCTCGTGTCCATTATGTGGGCCAATAATGAAATCGGAACAATTCAACCGGTGCAGGAGATTTCTCAACTCTGCCAGGAATTTCACGTCCCTTTCCATACTGACGCGGTTCAGGCTTGCGGGCAGATTGAGTTAGACCTGTCGAATCTTGGGGCAACAGCCGTCACCCTGAGCAGCCATAAAATTGGCGGTCCGGTGGGCGTGGGGGCATTGATTATTGACCCACACCAGAAGGTAACGCCGGTATTGCATGGCGGAGGGCAGGAGCGCGAGATCCGGTCGGGGACGTTGGACCCAGCATCGATTGCGGCATTTGCGGCCGCGTCTCGGCTCGCGACGTCCCAAGCACATGCCCATGCCGAGGAAATGCGCGACCTTCAATCGTATTTGATCGCTGGTGTGCAATCCGTTGTCCCGCAGGCGATCCTCAATGGTCCGCATCCCGGGCCGTCGCGGTTACCCAACAATATTCATTTTTCATTCCCGGGATGTGAAGGTGATTCACTCCTCATGTTGCTCGATGCCGCGGGGATCGATTGCTCCACTGGTTCTGCATGTACGGCCGGAATCCCTGAGCCAAGTCACGTGCTCCTCGCTATGGGGGTAGACGAAAAGACCGCGCGGGCCTCCCTGCGTTTCAGTCTCGGACGGGGGAGCACTACTGCTGACATTGATCAACTAATTGACGCGCTCCCAGTTGTTGTTGAGCGTGCAATACGTGCGGGGTCGGTGTAGCCATGCGCGTTATCTCGGCCATGAGCGGAGGAGTTGATTCTTCTGTGGCAACCGCACGCATGATCGATCAGGGGCATGAAGTCATTGGCGTGCATCTCGCCCTTTCAAAAACAGATTCCCATGGCAAAAGTCGTGGATGCTGCACACTAGACGACGCCCGTGATGCTCGTCGAGTAGCCGACAAACTCGGTATACCGTTTTATGTATGGGATTTCTCGAGTCAATTCGCCGAGAGCGTTATGCAAAATTTCCTCGACGAGTATTCAGCAGGTCGAACCCCCAATCCCTGTCTTCGCTGCAATGAAAAAATCAAATTTAGCGCTGTCCTGGATCGTGCCTTGGCCCTCGGTTTTGATGCCGTCGCCACCGGTCATTACGCACAAATAAAACAGGGTGCGCATGGAATTGAAATGCATCGGGCGGTTGATCCACTGAAAGATCAGTCGTATGTCTTGGGCGTGTTAACCCAGGAGCAGTTGGCGCATTCTTTCTTCCCACTAGGTGGGGATCACAAAAGTACGGTGAGAGCGGAAGCAGAGTCCCGCGGGCTGATCACCGCCAAGAAGCCGGATAGTCATGACATTTGTTTTATTCCCGACGGAGACACCGCCGGATTTCTGGTGAAGAAGCTCGGTGAACAGCCCGGTGCGATCCGCGACATAACAACGGGAGACGTTATTGGCCAACACTCCGGAGGCTTTACGGTCACCATTGGTCAACGTCGAGGTCTTAATTTGACCACTCCTGCTGAAGACGGGAAGCCACGTTATGTGGTCAATGTCGATCGGGAGTCAGGTGATGTTCTCGTTGGGCCTCCACAGATGCTAGATGTGCATGCTCTGATCGGCATTGATCCGATCTGGGCAGGCCCGCCGTTGGGTGAGGAGTGGCGCAATGTTTACGCCCAGGTACGTGCTCACGCTGAGCCGGTCCGAGCGAGTGCCAGACTTGTTGATAATCAACTATTTGTTGAACTGAGTGATCCAGTTCGTGGCTTAGCGCCCGGACAGGCAGTAGTCCTCTATGAGGAAACCCGCGTGATTGGCTCAGCTACCATCGCAGCAACGGACAGAGTCAATCCGGAGAAATATCCGCTGGACAGTCGAAGGCGCAGTGGCTGAGGCTCGAGTAAGTGGTCTGGGCGCCGTTCCAGGAACGTCTAGTGTGGAAGCGGCTCACGGTATTGCCGGCGAATGTGCCCGTGCACCTTTTATCCCCGTGTTAGCGCAGCGTGGACCAGGCGCTGACCCTATTGGTCGTACCGGGGGAATGCTGGCAAGCGTTTCCACGGAGTTCGCCGTGGAAACAGTCCCCAGTGGGTGGAAAGTGGGCGGATCCTGGGGGCGCGATATGCGCCGAGCGGATAGTTATTTGCGTGAGGACCTGGATGCAATGGAGGAATCGCTGACAGGTACCCCCGAACCCCTGATGCTGAGTGTCGTGGGCCCGGTGACCTGGGCCGGCCGAGTGGACGGGGCATCCGGGGAGAAACTCATTCGAGATCACGGGGCTCTACGAGACATCAGCACTGCCCTAGCCACCGCGCTTGGCGACTTAGCCACATTGCTGGCTCGCCGATTTCCTGACTCACCGGTGGTTTTTCAGATTGATGAGCCGCTGGTTATGCCCGCGACAGAAGGGGCTATTCCTACCGCTAGTGCATTGAATACATACGTAGCTCTTGATCGACAGTTTGTTGCCTCCCTGTGGGCGCCCCTTTTCGCGGTTGCTCAGAAGCACACTGCCCGCTATGGGGTAAACGCCAGTGGTGGTACGACTCCGTTGAGCGATCCTTACATCTCTCTGCTGAGAGCAGCAGGAGCGAGCAGGTTTTATGGAGTAGAACAGGCCGCTGAACTCGGCGACATCATCGATTCCGGGGCTGAGTGCGTTTGGCCGGTGACTGCTGACCGCTCAGGTGAATTTACTGCTCGAGACATGGTCCGTCGATTGAAATCCCTAGGCTTTGCTGTTGAAACATTCGCTCCAAACACGGTGGTAGTTCCCTCGGATCGAGAGATGAATGGAGGCTGGGAGGCCGCTCGGAATGCGTGGAATCGCGCCCAGACGGCGGTAGATTTACTCAATGATCCCGATCGACTCGAATCAGGTGACCGGCGCGTGCCAGGAGCGGTATGACAGCTAGTCCGCCCCCGAATGCCACCGCGCGTTGGGTGGAGCTTGTCGAGGAGATAAACCACGCCCGGGTTCAGTACTCGCTCCACGAACAGCAGCGACTATCGGACGCCGAATACGACAAACTTTTTCGGGAACTGCTCGCTCTGGAAGCGGAATATCCCCTCCTGGTGACGGGAGAATCACCGACTCAATCGGTGGGTGGCTACAACTCGGATTTATTTGATCCTGTCCAGCACTTGGAACCCATGTATTCATTGGACAACGTATTCAGTGAATCCGAGCTGAGTTCCTGGATGGACCGAGTGTC
>JAIOWY010000066.1:0-8723 GCA_021741845.1 Candidatus Nanopelagicales bacterium | reverse complement strand
TCATCGGATATGGGCTTTTGATCCGGCCAACTCCGACCTGAGAGTGATAGCGGGAACATCACAGGAAGGCTTGGTGGATAACGAGTCAGGAGAAGCGTGGTTCGCTCAGCCTTCTGCCGTGTGTTCAGATGGAAACAGTGTGTGGATTGTGGACTCGGAGACCTCAGCCCTCCGGGAACTGGGAAATAACATGGTGACGACACGAATTGGCGCCGGACTTTTTGATTTTGGACATATTGACGGAGCGGCAGGGGATGCTCGACTCCAACATCCCCTGGGTCTGGCACTTCACCCTGACGGCAGCCTCTACATCGCGGATACCTACAACGGGGCCATTCGAGTTTTTGATCCCGACACACAGACCGTGGCCACGGTAGCGCGCGACCTGGCAGAACCAAGCGACCTCTGCATTACCCCAGATAGAACGGCCATTTTGGTTGTTGAATCCGCACGCAGCGCCGTGACCCGCATTCCACTTGCCAACAGGGAGAACATTCAAGGACCCTCGTTGCACACAGTTCGACCGGTGCTTGACGTAGCGTCCGGAAATGTCACGGTGAAAGTGACTTTCACTCCACCACCGGCACAAAAGCAGGATGACCGTTACGGTCCGTCTACCTACATGACTATCAATAGCTCGCCCCCTGAACTAATTATCAGTGGTTCAGGACCTTCCGCGGAGTTGACCCGAGAGATTGTCATTAATGGGGATCTACGTGAGGGTGTGTTGCATGTTTCAGCAAAAGGAGCCTCGTGCGATGTAGGCAATGACCACGCAGCCTGTCACATTCACCAGCAGGACTGGGGTGTGCCCGTACGTGTCAGTGCTCAAGGCACGAGTTCCATAAATTTGGTGCTCTCAGGAAACATCAACTAACTCTTCTCATGCTGCAGTTGCTGCTGAAGAGAGGAAACCATGGCTTTTAATTCGCTCAGCTCAGTAAGAACTTCCGTGGCAGGGTCCGGTTTATTCCGTTTCAACAAAGTGGCGGCCAAACTCGCCGAAACCATGCCCAGCATGCTGATACCAACGAGCATCACAACAACAGCAATTGCTCGCCCGGGCCACGTGACGGGAACAAAGTCTCCATAACCAACAGTGGTTATTGTTTCAAACATCCACCAAATGGAGTCCGGCAACGAGGTGATTTCCGCCTGAGCAGCGCCTCGTTCGACCTCAAGAACAGACAGTGAGCCGACCCAGACAATGATCACTGTTCTCAAAGCAGCAGATGTGATCGCGCCGCCAGAGAAAACACCGTTTCCTTTGGAGAGGATTCCATTGGCGGTGAATGCGCGCTGGGCTCGGAGCGCACGCAACTGCGGAACGACAACAGTCAAGGTGTCCAACCAATTTCGTCTAAAAAGTGCTTCTCATGTGTTGCGCTTATTATCTAATTCGGTCTGCGTATCAGTGGACATGTGCAGATGCTAGTAGCCCTAGCGGGTGCTGGGTGGCCCTCCCGGTGGATCCTCGTGGTGCAATTCGTCGAGGTACCGATCCCAGGCTTCGAGTTGCGGATCCTCGGGTGAAATGACGGGCTGCGGCGCAATCCGATCCTCGAGTTTCTCCGCCTCTGCTGTGATCTTGGCGGTTCGCTCTCGCCAGTAACGGGTGAAGGATTTTGTCAGGCTTCCGTGCTTGCGATAGTGGTTCCACACGAAAATGGCGAAGATCCCAATTAACGGCCATTGGATCGAATACACATACGCCCGCGTCACCCCCTCAGCCGCGCGTCCCACTTCAACAACGGTGGCATAGGTGCAGAGCGCTAACACCAGTATGAGCGGTACGTGCAGGGTCCAGAAATCTTTCCACCCTTGCTTGCTGATAGCCATTAGATCTGCTCCACGGCAACACGTTCATCAGGTGACTCGGTAGTTATTGGGCGTGGCCACCGAGCGGATACCAACACGTAGGACAAAATACCCAGCACGCCCACCGTGACAAATACGGTGCCGGACGTAAGCTCCAGGTCCCGTTGGGTCAGTTGCCAGTACACCGTGGCCCCCCAACCAGCCGCAACCACCACGAGGGCAATAGGTGAAGGGCTCCCCCACTGACTGGACATGAAAAATATGCCCACAATGACGGATACGGCCATGAAAAGAACCGCCGCGATCTGAACTCCGACCACTCCACCGAATGATCCCGTGCGAGTGAACTCCGCCACCACAAACATCACGACAACAAGCAACACAGCGAAGGCTTCGGGGTACTTCACCACGAAAGTAGTTCGTAGTCGTTCGCCTAAAGCGGGGAACGCGTACACCAGCGCCACGGGGATAGCGAGGGTCATGATGGCCAAGGATCCAAAATCGACCGGATCATTCACCACCGCGAACGCTGGCGGCGCCGTGCGTGACAACGCAACAGCCAGTCCAATCACAACACCCATCCATGCGACTTCGCCGACGGCAATGTGTCGGCATGTGCGCACCATGTCCTGTGCACTCTGGTGGGCGATTGATTGTCGGTGGCGCCAGCCAAAGCCAATCAGCACAATCAGCACCGCCACCTTGGCCATAATGATGGAGCCGTAGGCCGAGGTCAGGTACGGCGCAACTCCGTCAATACGCATTGATGCATTCAGCAACCCTGATTCGGCAATGACGACAACAGAAATGAGGGCAACAACACTGAACTTGTGAATAACTTCGGGGAGAACGGGCGTGACACGCATGACGTACCAGACCAGAGCAATGAGCCCCCCGACCCACGCACTCATGAAAATAAGGTGCAATCCGAGGGCAATACTCGCCGACGTGTGCCCCTCATCAATCCCCGAGTGTCCCGTGAGACCCGGCAGGAAGGCGGCAATCCCGGCGAGACTTACAACAATCACGCCCGTGACCCTGCCCAAGACAACCCAGCCGAGCAGAGCGATCAGGGAAACCAGCACGAATTGAGCCAGAATCACCTGACCCACCGTGGTCTGAGTGAGCAGTGACTGAAGAATCGCCAGGTTGAGGGAATCACCTGCACTGAGCGCCAGTACCTCCGACACCGTGAGGACAGCTTGTAGGAGCAGCGTGAGCAGCCAGATAACGGCACTAATAGATGTGAGGGCTCCCAGTCGAGGGTTGGGGCGCGGTGTCAACACACCGCCCACCAGGGCGAATCCCACGGTGCACGCCATGGCGATATCGCGCACAATCAGGTCAATAGGCAGACCGAACAGGGTGTACACCGGGACAACGGGAATGCCCACAAGTTGGGTTTCCGTCAGTCCGCCAATGGACGCCAGCACTATCAGCGCGGTGGGTATGGCCGTTAGCAGGAGTGCTACGTATCCCCGAGGACTACGCAGTCGGGTGATCACTGTTGCTTGAAACCGCCAAATATCGCGGGATCAGTATTGGGACTCTCCACCATGAATGTTGTCACGAGCACACCCAGCAGGAATGCCACCACAACCCAGGTCATCCAGTAACTGGCTGCCTGGGCCTGGTACCACACCGACCCGGAAATCAAGCCCTTGCGGGCGCGATTGGTGATACCCGTCACAATGAAAATGACGAGAAGCAGATTAAAAATATTGCTGGCACACAGCAGGAGGACTGCTGATGCATAGGCACCATTGGTCGGACCGAATGGGAACGTGGAGATCTGAATCCACTGCGCCACCAGAGTGGCAATGGAGAAAATTAACGCCAAGGTTGATCCAGCGATCAAGGCACCGTGATTACCTGTTTTGCGAACAGACCGGTAGCCCCACCACATGAAGGCGGTGGCGACAATCAGCATGCCCAAAATCGCCCAGAACGGCCACTCCGGCGCAAAGTCGCCCTTGATTTTGCCGATCGTGTTATTGGTTTGATTAGCCGTGAGTTTGGCTCCCGGAGGCGCCCAGCCACCATTGACATTCAGGGACCAGAGGTAGCTGTAACTGATGATCAAGGCGATGGTGCCCGAGGCACTCATGACAATCATGAGCCATAAGCCCACCCGGCCGCGGCGGGCAATGGTGGACATGGGCTCGCCGGTTGTCGGCGAGAGGGGCACCGAATTGGCAGACGGAGAGGTTGTCGGTGTGGTCATCGGGAACCCGCGCCTTCCAATTGATCGTCTGGTTGAACCTCAAATTCCGCATCATAGGGATCGGGGACCCCGTAGTTGTATGGCCGCTCAGTCACAACGGGCAGAACAGGGAAGTTCTCCAGCGGCACCGGTGTAGGTGTTTGCCACTCCAGGGACTTGGAGCCCCAAGGGTTTCCAGAAGCTACCTCACCGGATTTCCACGAGAAGATAATCGCGGCTAAGAAGATCAGCACGCCTAATCCAATGGTGTACGCACCGATCGTCGAGATCCAGTTGGAGATATTGAACTGCTCGTCAAATTGCAGCACGCGCCGCGGTTGGCCCTGGAGGCCGGCCACGAACATGGAGCCGAAGGTAATTTGGAACCCAACGAATGCCGTCCATAGACCGATAGATCCGGTGCGTTCGTCCAGAATGCGGCCGGTCATTTTCGGGAAGTAGAAGGCAATACCGGCCATGGCGCCGAAGAATCCAGCACCCATCAGCATGTAGTGGAAGTGGGCTACCACGAACATGCTGCCGTGGAAGTACTGGTCCGCAGGGACATCGGAAAGATAAATACCGGTGACCCCACCAATCATTTTGTTGAACACCACGGCGTACACCGCCATGAGCGGTAGTCGAGTCCAGGATGTACCTCGCCACAGCGTGCCAATCACCACCAGCACAAGGAAGCCCACCGGGATGGAAATCATTTCAGTGGAGAGCATGAAGGGATAGTTCACCGCAGGTGCCCATCCGGTCATGTACATGTGGTGCGCCCACACCAATCCACTCAGGGCAACAACGCCAACGATTCCGGCCACAGCGAAGTTATAGGAGAACAGTGGTTTACGCATGAATACCGGGATTAATTCCATGGTGACCGCTGCGGTCGGGATGATAATCACGTAGACCTCAGGGTGACCCAATAACCAGAAAAGGTTCTCGTAGAGCCACACACTGCCGCCTTCAAGTGGGTTGAAGAAGGAGGTGCTGAATATTCGATCGGAGAGCGAGAGGATCTGCGAGTACTGGTAGAACGGGAAGGCGTACAGCCCCATCAGGGATGCGGCAAAAATCCCGTACACCAAAATGGGTGTCCGCGACCAGGTCATGCCCTTGGCGCGCATGGTCAAAATGGTGGTCATCAAGTTCACGCTCGAGATACCGGTAGAGATCGCGAAAACAATGATCGTCATTTGGTAGCCCAGCACACCAGATGGTGCCTGCGCAATGAGTGGCTGATACGCCGACCAGCCATCACGCATTCCACCGAGGAAGAGTGAGCTGATCAACATGGGTACCGCCGCGACAAGGAGCCAGATGCTCAACGCATTGAGTCGCGGGTATGCCATGTCGCGCGCACCGATCATGATCGGAACAATGAAGTTACCGATCGGTCCGCTGATCGCAATGATCATGGCAATGATCATGGCGATCCCGTGGGTGCCAATGATCGCGTTGTAGAACGAGGGAGAGAAAACCTCACTCCACGTGACACCCAACTCGGTGCGAATCAGCATGGCAAGAAGTCCACCGAAGCCGAAAATGACGAGCGCCATGATCAGGTACTGCACTCCCACGACCTTGTGATCGGTGGTGAACTTCCAGTACCGCGCTTTTCCGAGGTCCTTGCCCGCAAGGTACTCAGCGTCCTCGTGGGTTTCCTCCCGGCCCAGCATCCAACGCAGGGGGCCGACAAAGGCGCCCATTCCACCCATAAACCCGATCGTCCAGCCGAGCAGGACGGCCAGGTAGACAATGTCGCCTTCGATAGGCGAGAACGTGATGGGACTCTGCGCGCCCGTGGGCACGAACTGACTGGTAATGATGCCGAACACGGCAGCCAGGCCAACGCCTCCGAGGAGACCGGTACCAAAGTTCAGGCGGCGCATGATTCCGCCCGGTGCACCATGTTGCACCGGCTGCGGCACCTCAACACTATGAATCACACTCATGAGGTCCTCATTCCACCCATTTCACGCGCCCAGGAGGCGAACTTCTCCTTGGACACGACCCGGATTTCTGTTTCCATGTACGCGTGGTGCATGCCACAGAGTTCAGCGCAACGAACGTTGAAAACACCTTCTTTATTCGGCGTGACACCTGTTTGGGTGATTGCACCTGGGTTGGCATCAATCTTGACACCTAACTCAACCGCCCAGAAGTTGTGAATCACGTCCTTGCTGGTGACATTGAAATACACGGGCGTATCAACCGGCAGATAAAGAATGTCGGAGACAATTCCGTCCTGCTGGGGGTAATCAAATGTCCACACCCACTGCTGGCCCGTCACGTTAACAATCACCGAGTCGCTATTACCGGGTTGCTCGTCAGCGGAAATGGTGCCGTAGGAATTGGCCGTGATTTGCGCCAATTCAATGAGCCCCCACACCACCAGGAACATAGCCAACAGGCTGGACACGGTGGTCCAGAGAATCACGCCAATCCGATTGGATCGAATGGCGGGGCTTTCCTGCATGGGAGGTTGATCGCCGGAAACTTGCTTCCACCCGATCAAGCTGTAAAGCAATACCGCGAAAACAAAGGCGGTAATTGGAATAGACACCAAGGTAAAAACAAAAACGGTCTGCTCAATGTCCTTCATGATCTCCGAGGCCGGCGCACCGGTCTGGTTCATGGCGGCCAGTAGCAGCCAGCACAACGGCAGGAGCAGGAAGCCAATAACCACTGTCCAAATCAGCACGTGGCGGGCGTACGGGCGACGCAACCAATTGCGCACCCGATGCATGGACGGCGGACGGTTAGTGGGTGGTTCTGGTTGCGATGGAACCTCGGTCATGGTCATGCGACCACCTCAAATGTTCCGGCCATCCAGCCTCGCGTCTGCATGGGGCCACTGAATTCCTGGTAGAGGTCGCCACAGGGGAACTCGCAATTCCACACATAAGTGCCCGCATCACCCGTGACGAACGTGACGGTGACAACCTGCGGATCCACCGGATACCCCTCTTTGTCTGCCTTGGCATTCGCCTTGTTCTGCGGAAGGGGAACGCTTAAAAAGAATGACTCCTGGCTGGTCTCCGCGTACTGATGCACCGTGAAGGTGTGGGCCACTTCGTCATGCTTCAGACCCTTGACGGTGTCCCCGTTCCACGTCATGGTGCCGTCGAGGCTGCCGTGAACCCGAGCGAAATACGGGTTGTAAATCTGCCCACCCGTGTCATATTGGGTGAACGTGATGGTCACCACGGAATTGGCTGGCACCTGAATACTCGTGGACGGTGAATAAAACGGCTGGCCCGAGAGCCAGTTTGCTTCATAAGCGGACGATGTCTTGGGTGGAGGAACCGAGGCCGAGCTGTTGGGATAAACACTCAAAGCCAATGTGGCGTGCGGCAGTTTCCCCTGTGGGGTGTCCACCATGGTGCCATCGAATTCCGCCGTGATGGGCGCGGGCTCTTCCTGCGCAACCGAGTTGAAAACCCCAATGCCTGCTACCACGGCAATTCCGGCCAGGACCGTGGCCACGGTCACCAGAAAGCGTTTCACCTGTACGAACACCCACCTCACGTTGATAACTGTGCAGTCTCACATGTCACTGACCGTCAACCGTACTTACCGGCAGCCTGTCGGTTCCTGATTGCCTGAATACTAGTGAGAATTTCCAGCGCTGTGGGGAGATGCGGCCGGATTTACTCACGCTTTCATAACAGTTCATCTCATGAGGGGATATCCGAACATGCAGGACCCCAGCACCTAGGGTGGTGCCGTGCCGAGCTCACTGCTGGGGCAGGTTCACCTGTCGACGGGAATCATTCCCACCAACGTGGTGCTCTGGGAATCCGATGTGTGGACAATCACGAATCTGATTATCGCGGCCGTCCTCTACGCCGTCGCGGTGAGCCGGGTTCGTCACCGAGGGCATCGGTGGCCTGTTGGTCGATCCGTGGCATGGGGCAGTGCTCTCGCTCTGTTGTTCGTGGCGTACATCAGCCCCCTGGGTGCGTGGGCACATTCCGCCTTTTGGCCGCATATGTCTCAGCACCTCGTGGTCATGATGCTGGCAGCGCCCTTGATCGTTCTGTCCAACCCGGTGCATCTCCTTTTTCTCAACCTGGGTGGCACCGGACGCCGAAGATTGGTCCGCGTACTCCGCAGTAGACCGGTCACCGTCCTCACCACACCATGGGTGGGATGGGTGCTATTTGCCTCTGTACTTCTGATCAGCCATGTCGGCCCTGTCATGAACCTGACCATTGCCGATCACGACTTCATGATGTTCATTGAACGACCGTTGTATCTCGGTGCCGCATTAATTTTTTATTACCCGCTGCTCGGTAATGACCTGATTGCCCGGCGACCCAATTCGAGTATTCGCGTGCTCTCTTTGGGATTAATGATGATCCCCGAAACAGTATTGGGCATGGTGATTCACTTTTCACCCGTTCCGCTCTACGACGCTTATGTCACCGTCGCTCCGCTCTACAACATTGACCCACTGGCGGATCAGAAGTTTGCCGGCGCCATTATGTGGGCGATCGCCATGGTTCTTGATGGTTTCTGGATGATGATCGCTGCGTTCGAATGGTGGAGGGATCAGGAACGGCAAACCCGACTACTGGAACGCACTGAGCAAATTGAGCAGGACCTTCATGCCTCGAATTCCTAGAGTCGCACTGGCTCTCGGTGCGATCACCTTTTTGGTCGCGCCGACCATGAGTGGTTGCACCTCCTC
>JAIOWY010000065.1:0-8949 GCA_021741845.1 Candidatus Nanopelagicales bacterium | reverse complement strand
CTGGTCGTCAACACTTAATGACTCGAAATCAATGGAATCGCGGGCACCATTGAGTGCGGACATGGCTGCTTGAACTGCATCCTGAGGGCAGGTGAAAGTGACATCGGTGCGACCGGTTGCGGTGGAGGACACGTTTTGCACGATCATGTCGACGTTAATACGCGCGTCGGCGAGGGCGCGGAAAATACCGGCGGCCTCACCGGGCTTGTCCGGCACACCAACCACGGTGACTTTGGCGTCTTTGAGGTCGGCTGCGACACCCGAAATAATTGGCTGTTCCACGATCTTTCCTTCCTCAACGGCGGTTAGCACGCCTTCGGGTGAGACCACCCAGGTTCCTTCTGACTGTGAAAATGACGAACGCACATGAATCGGGACACCGAATCGACGCGCATATTCAACGCACCGCAAGTGCAGTACTTTGGCGCCGACGGCGGCGAGTTCCAACATCTCTTCATAGGTAATGAAGTCCACTTTGGATGCTTTGCTGACCATGCGCGGGTCAGTGGTGAACACTCCGTCAACGTCTGTATAAATCTCACACACATCAGCG
This sequence comes from Candidatus Nanopelagicales bacterium, assembly GCA_021741845.1. Taxonomy (GTDB): domain Bacteria; phylum Actinomycetota; class Actinomycetes; order S36-B12; family S36-B12; genus UBA4592. The sequence continues at coordinate 8,396 of JAIOWY010000065.1, read as the reverse complement.
CCGAGAGCGGCCGCTAATGCAACAGCAGTGGTGTCTGATCCGCCACGACCCAGTGTGGTGATGTCCTTGGTGTCCTGCGCAACACCTTGAAATCCGGCCACGATCGGGATCGCGCCTTTATCCAGGGCATCAGTGATTCGCCCCGGGGTGACATCGATAATTCGCGCGGCACCGTGCGCTGAGTCTGTGATCAGCCCCGCTTGCGAACCGGTGTAGGAGCGGGATACCGCACCAAGATCAGAAATCGCCATGGCCAGCAGCGCCATGGAAATACGCTCGCCCGCGGTGAGCAGCATGTCCAACTCGCGTGCTGGGGGTAGTGGTGAAACCTGTTGCGCTAAGTCCATGAGCTCGTCGGTGGAATCACCCATGGCCGACACCACCACCACAACGTCGTGGCCGGCCTTCTTCGTGTCCACGATCCTGCGAGCAACGCGTTTGATGCTGACCGCGTCAGCTACGCTGGAACCACCGTATTTTTGAACAATCAAGGACACAGAACAGTACTTTAGCTGTGGCAACGATTACGCACACCACCGATTCCGTCGAGGGGACCCATGAACACCACCGCTGAACCCGCGATCACCGCGGTGGATATCACCAAGACGTATGGCGACTTCACCGCTCTGGACGGAGTGTCCATCCATGTGCAGCCCGGCGAATGCCTGGCGATTCTCGGCCCCAACGGCGCCGGCAAGACCACCCTGACGGAAATCCTCGAGGGGTACCGCAAACGTGACTCGGGCACCGCCCAGGTGCTGGGTGTCGATCCGGGTAGGCCCACTCCGGCGTGGAAAGCCACGATCGGGATCGTGCTGCAAAATGCGAGCGATCTCGCCGACCTGACCGTAGGTGAAACGATCTCCCATTTCGCCAGTTACTACCCGAACCCGGCCAATGTAGATGAAGTGATTTCCGCTGTCGGTCTCGCGGAAAAAGTCACCTCGCGCAATGGCAAACTCAGTGGCGGGCAACGGCGCCGACTCGACGTGGCGTTAGGGATTATTGGCAACCCCGAGGTGTTATTTCTCGACGAACCAACTACCGGATTCGACCCGGAAGCGCGCCGCGAGTTCTGGGTCTTGATTGATCGATTGAAATCCGAGGGCACAACAATTTTGCTCACCACCCACTATTTAGACGAAGCCCAGTATTTGGCCGATCGAGTGGCGGTGATCGCCCGCGGCCGTATTGTCGCTGAAGGAACCCCCGACTCGATTGGTGACCGCGCCCAGGCGATCGTGACCTGGACGGAGAACGGGGTGGAGTGCACTGAGACAACACATAACCCCACCGCGGTGGTAGCCCAACTCATGACACGGTTCCCGGGAGAGATTCCCGATCTGTCCGTTCGTCGGGCCAGTTTGGAGGACGCATACCTGGAGTTAATTGCCAACGATCGCGATTCCCAGGGTGGTGGTTCCGCATGAACGCACTGCGCATTGGACTGGGACGGGTGGGAATTGAACTCAAGCAGTTTTTCCGCGACAAGGAATCGGCTGTATTCAACTTCCTGTTACCCATGATCCTGCTGGTGATCTTTGGGTCCGTCTTTGGCGGACAGGATTTAGGAAACTCCGGGATCACCTTCGCTCAGTATTTTGTGGCCGGCATGATCGCATCGGGAATTTTGTACACGTCTTTTCAAAACCTAGCTATTTCCATTCCCATGGAACGTGAAGACGGAACGCTGAAGCGACTGCAGGGAACACCCATGCCTCGCTCGTCCTTCTTTATTGGGAAAATGGGCATGGTTTTTGTTGCCTACACCGCGCAGGTCATTATCTTGATTGCCGTTGGTGTGTTGTTCTACGGAATTGAGTTACCCACCACGGCGCTAGCCATATTTACGTTCATCTGGGTCAGCGTGCTCGGCCTCATTGCGTGGACACTGTTAGGTATTGCCTATTCCGTGGTTCCCAAGCAAGGTAAGGGCGCTGCGGCTCTGGTCACACCGGTTGTACTGGTACTGCAGTTCACATCCGGTGTGTTCTTTGTCTTCAGTGACCTGCCCCAATGGATGCAGACATTCGCATCTCTGTTCCCGTTGAAGTGGCTCACCCAGGCAATGCGCAGCGTGTTCCTTCCCGATTCGGCCGCCGCCATGGAAGTTGCCGGCTCCTGGGAGTTAGGCATGACCGCACTGGTGCTTGTGATCTGGATTGTGATTGGTGCTGTGCTCGCCACCGTGTTCTTCCGGTGGACACCTCGCGGTGCCAAGTGACCGCGCTCCTCTGACGACTACGTACCCACCTGGCGCCGCCCAGCAAATGCGCGGCCTAGGGTGATTTCGTCGGCGTACTCTAGGTCACCGCCAACGGGTAATCCGCTGGCTAGACGCGAGACAGTGATTCCTAACGGCGCAATAGTGCGAGAGAGATACGTTGCCGTTGCTTCCCCTTCGAGGTTGGGGTCCGTGGCAATAATTACCTCAGTGACCGTGCTGTCACCTAATCGGATCATGAGTTCGCGAATGCGGAGATCGTCTGGCCCAATCCCGTCAATTGGATTTATGGCACCGCCCAGAATGTGATACCGCCCGCGAAACTCGCGGGTTTTCTCAATGGCGACAACGTCCTTAGGTTCCTCGACAACGCACAACACGGTGAGGTCCCGCTTGGGATCGGCACAAATGCGGCAAACTTCCGACTGCGCGACATTTCCGCACACGGTACAAAACTGCACTTTGGCCTTGACCTCAAGAAGTACTTCAGTGAGTCGTTGAACATCCGCTGGGTCGGCACCCAAAATATGGAAAGCAATGCGTTGTGCGCTTTTGGGACCAACACCGGGAAGTTGACCCAGCTCGTCAATAAGATCCTGAACTATTCCTTCATACATGGCGTTTAGCCCAGCTCAATTTCACCGATTTGCACGCCACCCAATTCCTGGGCGATCAAATCAACACCGGTGACGTCCTTGGTGGTTTCGTCGTCCGGGTGGGGAATGTCGTCCGCGGGCACAGTGTTCCCCGCGCTTACTGAGGCTTTCCCTGCTGACCCTTGCACAATGTCGACCGTGCAGTCGACTTGCAAAACATCAAGAATCGCTTGACGAAGGCGCTCGTCGTGGCCGCCACCCTTCACGTTGTTGTATCTACCCGCATCCACCACACCCACGGCCAGCACACCGTTTTCCCAGGACAGAGGGGTCGATTCGGTAAATCCCATCCAGGCGACCCGGGAGTACTTCAAGAGGGCATCCATGACCGCGGGCCACATGGAGACAAAGGACGACAGGGTTGCTGTTCCGGCTGCGGCCGGGGCACTGGGTGTCTCCTGAGCGGGCCCGGATTCGGGGGCGGATTTGGGCGCCACCTTGGACAACTTGGGCGGGGGCTGAGGGACGGACGCCGAGGCTGGTGCTCCTGCTGACTTCTGTGCCGGGGCAGACTGTGTGACCGGTGAAGCCGGTGCGGTAGGAGCGGGGGAAACGGGCGCAGCGCTCGGTGCAGCGTGAACAACGCTAGCTGCGGCACCTCGCTCCAGTTGGTCAATGCGCGCCCGTAATCCGTCGGTGGAATCGTCTACGGCAGGGAGTAACAACTTGGCCATGAGGAGTTCGAGTTGTAATCGCGGCGCCGTTGTTCCCTTGATCTCCGTCAACGCCCTCGACACGAGATCACCGGCACGCGCAAGTTCTGCTGCACCAATGCGATTGGCCTGATCCACGCTGATAGTCACAATGTCCTCCGGTGCGTGGATTAACCCCGCATCCGCTGCACCCGGAACACGTTGAATCACGATTAAGTCTCGGATGCGCTCTAACAGGTCAGTGACAAAACGCCGGGGTTCATTTCCCGATTCAATAACGCGGTCAACAATGGAAAAGAGTTCAGCACCATTGCGATCAATAACCGCGTCGAGAGTTTCGGTGAGCAGCGCGGAATCAGTGACGCCCAGTTGCAGGACAGCCTCCTGATAGGTGACACCGTCTGGTCCACAACCGGAAATGACCTGTCCCAATACCGACAATGAGTCGCGCACACTGCCGGTACCGGCACGGGCAATTAATGCGAGGGCTGCAGGATCAGCCTGGATCCCTTCCTGTTCACATACGTTGGCTAGGTGCTCCTGCAAAATCTTGACGGGCACTAACCGAAAGTTGTAGTTGTGTGTTCGCGAACGAATGGTGGGCAACACCTTGTCCGCCTCCGTGGTGGCGAAAATAAAACGAACGTGCTCCGGTGGCTCCTCCACCAACTTGAGCAACGCGTTAAACCCTGCCGGCGAGATCATGTGAGCCTCGTCAATGATGTACACCTTGTACCGTGACTTGGCCGGTCCAAACACGGCTCGCTCGCGTAGGTCACGTGTGTCCTCAACGCGACCGTGACTGGCGGCGTCCAGTTCAATCACGTCAATGGAACCGGAACCGGTCGCGGACAAGTCAATGCAACTCTCGCAGACGCCGCAGGGATCAGGAGTTGGTCCCTGCTCGCAATTGAGAGACCGAGCCAAAATCCTGGCAGTAGAAGTCTTGCCGCATCCACGTGGACCGGAGAGCAAATACGCATGGTGCATGCGGTTGTTTTCCAAAGCTCGACGTAGGGGAATAGTGACATGGTCCTGACCGACCACGCCACTTAATGTCGAGGGGCGGTATGTACGGTAGAGCGCCATGTGGGAGGTGGCGCTAGGCGCCGTTTCGCTCTTTTTTGTCACTCCGCCACTCTACACAGGGACGCTGACGTCCCACCCCACTCTCGGGAACGCCAGTTACTGCGCCAGAACGAATGTTCCCTTGGCGTCCACGGCGAGAATTTCGACGGGAACCACAAGCCGATTACCCGTCTTCTTGCCAGGACTCTGGGAATAACCAATAGTTCCGGTTGCTCCTTTATACCCTCGAGTAGCAAGAACAGCTTTCTTGACTGCTCGCTGATTTGTGCTGCCCGCCTTCTTGATGGCGGCCGCTAACACATTGACGGAGTCATAGGTGAATGCACCCCAGACACCAGGCTGCTTTTTGTATGCCTTGACATATGCCTTGGTGTACGCCGCAGCGGTCGGAAGCTGCGGTGCAGCCGGCACACCACTAAATACACAGTGCTGGGCCGCGGGTAATCCCGCCTCGGTTACAAAAGCGGGATCTACATTGGCCAACCCCATGAAGCATGGAGTAGTCGGCGCGGATGCCAATAGTTCCTGAGCAATAACACTCCCCTGCGGGTAGTACGTGCTCGAATAAATCATGCCGGGAGCTGAAGCAAGCGCCTGATTGATCTGAGCGGTGAAGTCTGTCGTTGACTCCGACACAGCGATTTGGGTCACGGTGATTCCATTACTTTCCAGACCCGCCTGAGTTTGATTCGCGATAGATGCCGTGTATTCGGAGGGATCCACCAACATAACCACCGAAGTCACCCCCGTGCCGGAGATGTAGGCAATTTCCGCCGGTGCAATCTGCGAGTTCATGGGTTGAGTAGTGGCGCCAAGACCCACAGTGTCGTTGGACGAGGTCATGCGCATGGGGAAGATTCCCTTTTTCAGGTACATGGGCAGATTGATCACCCCGACACTCGAGTTGTAGGGACCAACAACAAACTCTGCGCCCGCCTTGACGGCCTTAGTCACCGACGACGCAGCAAGATTGGGATTCGCCTTGTCGTTGACAGCAACGATCTTGATCCGGTGCCCGAGAACTCCACCGCCTGCATTGAGTTGGGCGGCGGCTAGGCGCGCACCACGCAGTTGATCCTGTCCGTTCGCGGACTGTTCACCTGTTAACGGCGCCTCCAACGCGATCACAATCTCGGACTTGTGCGCTGCCTGTGCGGGAATGGCTGCCCCCACCATGGTGAGCGCACCAGCGACGCCGATAGCTGCTGCTGAAGTGAGCGACTTCCGAATCATTGTGTTCCTTTCCAGGAAACATCGGGTATGAATAAAGAGAACGTTCGGAACTATTTTTGGAACGACACCGCGCAGCACGGTAACACGTCCTCACCTGCACACGTCCTAGAGATCTGATCACGTTGAGGCTGCGGCGAACGGATCAGGAATCCACCAGACCATATTGCGAACCTCCGGTGCACCCTCACGCATTTCATTGATGGGTGATTGATCCCTTCGACGGTAGTCATTCGCAGACAACAGCCGTGATAACGCGGCCATGGATTCGAGAGTGGGTTCCATTCCCGGCGAAAACTGTGGAGATGGCGGACTGTCGTGATCCACCACCGTGCTGACAATCCCCACCTGTCCATTCACCCGTACGATCTCAAATATTCGTCCTTGTTGCGGCCAATCAATCAGGGAGGACGTGGTGATCTCGAGCAGCCGGGCTTGCCCTCGCTGGTGCACGATTGCCGCATTGAAATGAACGTGGCCAGCCACCCAAGCAATTACCTGTGGGTGCTGCATGAGTAAATCCACGATCTCTGGCCCCAGAATCCTGATCTCGCCGGGCACGGGAGTGTAGGAGTTTGTGATGGTAGGTGAGGGATGATGCGAGGTGATCACAATGTACTGATCAGCATGTGATGCGAGTTGCTGCTGTAACCAAGCAAACTGTTCCGAATCAATAGATCCCTGCCATCCACCGTGCGGATTCACAGTGTCGAGGCAAATAAATAGAACCTCGCCAACTGTTCGGGTCCAGTAATTTCGCACCGCTCCCGTACGTTGGGCAAATTCACCCACGTGTAGAAAATCCCGCAAGGGGTCAGCTGTTGTGTGTCGCCGGGGAGAGGTGGGATCGTGAATGTATTGTGCGGGGCCGTGCGGTGCGACCGACGGCAACAGAGCCATGGGGTCTTTCCCCGCAGGCAGCCCGGTAATGATGTCACTACCCACACTCAGGGCTCGCAGTTCCGGACTCGGAGGAACGGTTCCTTGCAACAGTGCGTCGTGATTGCCGTGCACCGACAGTACGGAGTAGTTCACACCCGGTGAGTGCACTGCGGCGCGCGCGTGATCAATGAGACCCGGAATTTTCGGGTAGCCGTACAAGCGCGTGGGACGGTCGGGTGGAGTGCTATCCGGGGGACCATCTGGATGCCAATACCTGTCGTCCCAGGTGTCCGCGGCACTGACACCGACCCACGCACTTGATTCACCACCGCTCCGTGGATAGATCGTGCCACCGCTGATCAGGGTGGAATACCACTGCAACTCATTGCGCTGGGCGTTGTCGGTGATGTCCCCGGTGACAAGGACCGCGTCAATAGGCGCGCCGGTCATGGGGCCGGTATCCAGGGTATTGACCGTCCTGATCATGGCGACTGCTACCTGCACTGTCAGGATCTCCTGCGGACGATAGGTCCCGATATCCCCCACGGACTCACGAATAACTGAATCTGGGTCAGAGAAGCGGTCCAAATACTCCAAGCGACTGGGAGATTCCGCATCACAAAGGTGCAGATCGGACAGATGCCAAAAACAAGCAAGGACGTGACCTGCTACCTCTTCCGGATGCGGTTCTCCGTCACCATAAGTCAGTCCGCGCCACCCCAATTCATTGGGTGATTCACGGACAATTCTGCGGTCAGTGGTGAGCCGTGACACAGGCTTAAACTCAGTTGACATGCGCAATCTGACTGATTGCGGTGGTGGATTGTCCTTCCGCGTTGGACATCATGATCGCTGACGTAACATCGTCTCTGACTCGCACCTGGACGGTATCCCCAACATGCAGTCGGGAGCACTCAGCGCTCATAAGATCTGCGATGACCTCCGGCTTCTGCGACACCGCAGGATCCGCGAACTCAACACTGACCCGTGTCACCGGACCAAGGAAACTAATGTCCGTCACCCGAGCGTTTCCATTGCTGGAAATATCTACAGCCAACTCCTCTGGACGGATACCGAGTAAAGCTGTGCTACCCGGTGTTGACGGTTGGTCACTGGACACCCAGCGATTCAGGACCCCCCACAATCCTTGATCGCCACCGGTGGCTACCAATCTGTTGATGGACCCAATAAAGGACGCCACAAATGGGTTGACCGGGTGTTCATACAGTTCTCGGGGACTCGCAATTTGCTCTAGTCGACCACGGCTCATGACCCCCACCTGGTCCGCAATGGCGAGTGCTTCATCTTGGTCATGGGTAACAAAGACTGTTGTGACACCGATTTCCTTTTGAAGCCTTCTGATTTCGTCGCGCAAACTTTCCCGGACCTTGGCATCCAAGGCGGACAGCGGCTCGTCGAGGAGTAAAAGGTTGGGCTCTGTTGCAATGGCTCGCGCTAGCGCTACCCGCTGTTTCTGTCCACCAGACATTTGATGTGGAAATTTATCTGCTTGGTCCTCTAGAGCCGTAATGGACAGCATTCGGTCAATAATCTCTGACCGTTGAGCGGGTGATCGCTTCTGCGCTTTTAAGCCGAAGTCAATATTCTCCCGGGACGTCATGTTGGGAAAGAGACTGTAATCCTGAAACACCATGCCAAAGT
>JAIOWY010000064.1:0-9057 GCA_021741845.1 Candidatus Nanopelagicales bacterium | reverse complement strand
CCTGATCGTCGGATGAACTCCTCGAGCGACCTGCTCGTCCGATCGAATGGATCAGCGTTGCTTCGGTCGGATTGCCTCGATGCGTGGCATGACGGCAAATACGGCGACGTGGTACCCGGATATGGGCGACGCATGACAACCGAAATGGCTTCGCGCACAACAGCCGAATGCAGCGCACTCACACCATTAACCTTGGATGAGTATCAGCGAGTCGGCCGCCAGGCCTACTTGAAGATCGGCCAGATCGCCGAGCGTGAGGTGCGACGAGTCTCCGCTAGCCGTGGAATCCCGATCTGTCAGGCGATCACCGAGGTATTCAAGCCCGTGGACAACGCCGGATACCGGGTTGATCCGTGGCCGCATCCGGATCTCGAGGCGCCGGTTCCGATCGCCGGCTACCTCCCCGACGGCTACTTCCCGGTTCTGTTCCGGCAATGGCAGGAGGGTCCGGTGCGTATGGACACGATTGCCGATTGCAGTTCGGGCATCCAGTCGATGCGTCTGGTCGCTGGCACCTGGGGACAATGTCACCTTCCGGGGCTGGCGCTCACCTTGCCCGATGGGCATCAGATGTACCCGGTTCACGCCTTCGATCGAGGTGGTTGCCCGAGCAGTTATCCAGTCAACGAAGTTTCGCAGACTGCGGTGTGCATCGTCTGGGGTGATCGGATCGGCAACAACACAATAGGGAGAACGGGAAAGGTCTTCGCCACCGCCGGCACTCAGGTGAGTGTCGGTGAAAAGACTAATTCAACGACGGACCTGATCTACGACTGCCAGGATCGAGCCCTCCGTGAGGGCCAGTTCTCGAACGTCGACGTCGAGCTAGCGCCAACTCTTCGGTAGCGATGCGAATCATCATGGGACTGCAACGGTCACTCGACCACGCTCCCTTGGATTTGATCAATTTGCTGGGCATCGTCACGTACTGAGTTCCAGTGTTGAGAGCTGGAATCGCATCACTGTTACCGAATTTGCTACCAAGTCACGTAGAAACGCTCTGATCTCACGTAAACCATCGCGACACCCTGTGGTAGTCCAAACCTGGGTTCGCAGGCAATGCGCCACTCCCTGGCGCCCATTGGAACTCAGTAATCCGAACGAACACGAACTCATAATTCGGTCGTCGTCGGTTCGAGCCCGACCCGCCCTACAAGGCCGTAGTTTTCTTTACGGCCATACACTCACATCATGGATACAGTCCCCCCGTGCCCCAAGTGTTCCTGTGAATTCACCTATGAACTAAGTGGGTTGTTCATGTGTCCCGAATGCGCTCATGAGTGGTCAATCGGTGAGGACTCGAACCAGCAGGGTGACTCCGGCGTCTCTATCCGCGATGCAGTGGGCAATGTGTTAGCAGATGGAGACGACGTCACGATCGTTAAAGATGTCAAGGTCAAAGGCAGCTCGTCCCCGTTGAAGGTGGGAACCAAAGTGCGCGGGATTCGACTTGCGCCCGGTAATGGCGATCACGATATTGATGCCAAAGTGGATGGGTTCGGTCCCATGATGTTGAAATCCAGTGTGGTCAAGAAGGCCTAAAGTCGGCATGTCTGAAGACCACCGTTTGCGTCGTCTCAGGGATCAGAGTTAATTCAGAGGAGTCAACTTTCTCTTACCGTCATGAATTTCACGGGGGATGAGCTCCTGGCACAAGGCCTAATCCAGAGTAAGTACTCAACAAGGGACCATGTACTTGAGTGATCGGGAAGTACAAGCGCTGGTTGAATACAACCGACATGGTGTGGGTCGGAAAGTTGGGGATGAACTTCTGGATGCGAAAATGAAGTCCGTTAGTTACCTGATCTGTTTCCGCCGTCGACTAAGACTCATGAAACACCCGAATTTCTATGCAGTTTGGCGGTATATTCCGGAGGGACTTACTGCATCAACGGGGTTAGTGCATTAGGAAAGTTGTGGCATGCAGGGCTTTGGCGGCTTGAGGAGCTGGCGGCACGAGCTGGCCTGGAATTGGGCGCGCTTAGGCGAACCTTCAGCCTTGAGTCCCTTAGTAACCTGGATCTATTTCCCGTTTGGGCTAGTTGGGCCGGTTGTGCTTGATCCAGCACGCTTGGGCGGAGATCTCGGCTTGTGGTTCACCATTGGAGTGGCGGGGCAAATCGGTGTCATGCTGACCTTTGCGATCGGACTGCGACTATTGAAGCGATTGCGACCCACCAAGGTAGGACCCATCATCACTATCAGTGTGATCATCGCAGGTGTCATGGTGCGCGCATTGCTCATTACTCAAATGGTTGATTGGTGGACCTTGAGTGCAACCGCTGAGTTAGGCTACCGAATTCAATCGGGGCTCATTGGTCAAACCACCGCGTTATTGATTCTGTCCTTAGCTGTGAGCGCATATTCGTATCACAAGAATATAGCGACGACTCTGGCACATCAAAGGCTTGAACTTGAGACGCTGACAGATTCCATGTCGGAACGATTGGAGGCCATGAAAGTTTCGATCCGCTCGGAAGTGCATAAATCTGTCGACCCCCTTGTTCAACAGCTGGACGACATGCTCCGCGAACTTTCCTCAAATTCTCAGGCAGAGAAGGTTTGTGAATCTCTTCGTCAGATCGTGGAAAATGAATTAAGGCCGCTCAGTCACCGACTGTCAAGCGCCACAGAAAGCGTCGCCTCTTCTGTTACCACTGCTCAATTATCAGAAGGGGTTAAACTACCAAGATCCTCTCGAGTGAGGGTGTCTCTGTTGCTGCGTCCGATCTTGATAGGAGCCCTGGTCGTAGTCCTTGCAGTCTCCCAATCCGCCCAGCAGTTTGACTTCCCGCGTTCCCTTTTGTTCCCGGTGTTGTCTGGTGTCCTGGTTTTCCTAGTTCTATCGTTCTTCCGACTGGCACTAAAGGCGTGGACGCCACCTTTGTGGATAGGTGTGATCACGGCGACGATTCTCGTGCCGATCGCCACGGTGGTGACCTATTTTGTGGAGCGTGCGGTAGGGATTGCGATTCCTATCTCACTGGGGGTAGCCGCCGCCATTGTCTTTGCAGTGTTGGGATTGGCAACTTCGCTTTATTTCGTGGTTACTGAGCACAGGGTTTCATCTGAACACCAGTTAAAGCAATCCATGATTGTACGACAGACTCGTTTAAGTGCCTTGCGCCAACAAGAGTATGTGGTGCGGAACCATTTGAGTTACATTATTCATGGCTCGATTCAAAGTGCTCTCTACTCAGCGTCAATGCGACTAGCTGCTATAAAACACCCAACACCGGAATCCGTCGCAGAGATCCGTGCCGATATTAACCGCGCAGTCATGCTCATAGATTCAGAGCAGAGTAGGTACGAACTCGTCATTGATACATTGTCTGATATCGCGGAAGTATGGGATGGCACCTGCAATGTGCATTGGAGTTTGGATCACAAGACTGTAGTTGTACTGGTGCATGCGCCAGAAGCTGCTACCAGCGTCGCTGAAATAGCGAAGGAAGCGGTGGGAAATGCGATCAGGCACGGACTAGCAACAGACGTGCGGATCTCAATCAGCTCAAGCGACGGGTTGGTCGCACTCCATGTCTCAGACAATGGGGTGGGGATCGAACCAGAATGGCAGGCAGGTTTGGGAACGAGAATGCTAAATGAAGTATGCCTGGAATGGAGTCGGGTCAGTGACGAGAGTGGAACGCACTTGCACACACTCCTAGCCACCCGGTAGGAGCACCGTGTCAGCGTGTTTTCCATCTTTTTGAGGGCAGAACCCCGATAATGAACACATGACTCAGCCCGAAGCGGGTGCCGAATTCCAAGCATTGCTCAGCCACCCGAATGCCGTGGTGTGGACCATGTCTGTCGGAGGAGAGGTCACGTTCATCAGTCCGTCTATTGAACGGGTGAGAGGGATTACCCCCGAGGAAGCTATGGTCCAGACCCCAGATCAAATTCATCCGCCAGAATCGCTCAAGAAATCCCTGACCTATTTTGAATCATTTAGCAAATCATTGATCGCCGGTGAGGTGCCGGAAGATTTCCACGCGCATTTGGACTATTTCCATCGGAATGGTTCGGTTATTCCGTTTGAAGTTATGGCGGTGCCTAGTGTTGGGGAAGATGGAATTGTCACGGAACTGAGAGGCGTAAGCGTACCTCGTGAAGATTTGTGATCACCCTGTGAAATTCGAGCTGGACCTGGGCGATTCTCCTTTAGTGACAGCGAGAAACCTCCGCACTGCAGCTACGCGAATATTTCCTTCCTGATTTGAGTCGATAGACAAGGCTTGAGCAGCGCGAGCGAGAGTGTCCTCAACCGCTTTGACACTGACACCACGATTGTGGGCGATCTGCGCATTGGACATGCCCTCAGCCGCGAGTTTCAGAACGTCCATTTGCTTTTGCGTTAATTGCCCAAAAGGTCGCGCAGGATCTCGATCCTCACGAAAAGACTCCGTGCCATGACCTCTGAGAGCAGAGTCCAATGCGACGACGAGGGTATTAATATCATCAAGATTTGACTTGCGGAGGTAGGTCACGCCCTTGGGAAGATGTCTGGGACTTCGGCCGCTGAATCTGGAATCAGGCAGATTAGTCAGAAAAACAATAGCCACGTGAGGCGCAACTTCACGGAGTGCGTCGGCGAGATCAAATCCATTGGGTCCGCTCCCCAAGGACACGTCCAGGACAACCGAGTCATGGTCACCTCGTGAGAACACTCTCCGCGCATCCGCAGCTGTCGCCGCTGTTTCGACAATAAATCCATGTCTCTCCAGAGCTAATGCGATGAGTTCACGGAGAAAGGAATCGTCTTCAACGACAAGGACGGAGCGTGAATGGGAGTTCCTTGCACTGTGCTTCTCACTTTGGTCATTCATGGCTGGAAAATTCAACGAGATCAGTCAGTTCAACGTTAAGAATTCGGGCAATGGATCTTACATGAATTCGTTCATAGGCCCATTCCATGTGCTGGCCACCCCGCCCACTTTCAACGGCAAGAATGAAAGACTCTCGAAGCCTAAGTTTCTCAGCTAATTCCACTGGTGAAATCCCCATGCGCTCACGTGCCTCGGTCAGCCGTTGGGCAATGGCCTGGCGGCATTCGCTGGACGGGTGTTCCACACTGTTCACAGGGTCTCGCTTTCTGAGGTACATGCTTCCAGAAGAAAGAGCCAGTGGGGATCAAATACAGGGCTATCCCCGCGCGGAAGTGATTTCACCGGCTGGGTGATTCCTCACCAGAAAATTGCCCACAAGGGGAAACACCAGAACGGTGAGGGCGCCGGCCCCGACAAGGGACGCGGCGGTGGAACTGGACATGGCGCCGCTGGCAACCTCGATGCTGGTGACGGCAACGATGATGGGGAGCCCGGTGGCCACATAGAGGGAGAAGCGCATTCGTTCCCGCACATTGGGGAATGCCTTGCGATAGAGGAAGAACTGCACTAGTCCGCGGGCAATGAACATGTAGATGAAGAAGCGGATCATGGGCAACGGATTGTCAACGATCGACAGGATGTCCAGGTTGGCGCCGGAGACGACAAAGAAAATCGGTATAAAGAATCCGAACCCAATGGATTCAATGCGGACGCTGAGCTTGGACTCCTCCGACGGGGGAGCGAAACGTCGAACAATGACACCGGCGATAAACGCACCGAGAACGGCATCGAGGCCAAACACGCTGGCAACGGTGAGAAGTATGACAACGAGCAGAACCGAGAATCGGACGGCGGTTTGAGAGCTTGTGCCGTGTCCCCGTTCAAGAATCTCTTTGATCCTGTCGTTGGCTATCCGTGACGAAACAAAGGCCAGAACAAAGGCAATGACCGCGAAAATGGCGAGGCTGATGATCGCCGCGAAGGAGGATTTGGTTCCGAGCAGGACAGCGATCGCAATGATGGGTCCGAACTCGCCCCATGCGCCAGCTCCCATAAAGAAAGTGCCGAATTTGGTTCCGAGTTCACCGCGATCGCGCAGGACGGGAAGCAAGGTGCCCATGGCTGTTGAGGACAGGGCGATCGCGACGCCCACGACATCGTGAATGGTGCCACGTTCAAACATGAGTATGGCCAGGAGGACGGCGGTCGCGAGGCTCAGGAACCAACCGGAAGCGGCCAGTTTCCCGCTCCGCCCGCGAATGGCCCGCTGCTCGAGTTCCAGCCCGGCCAAGAAGAAGAGCATGCCCAATCCGAGTTCGCTGAGTAGGTCGATTGCTCCGTCCACCTCAATGAACCCCAACACCTCAGGTCCGGCAATGATTCCGGCGCCGAGGAGGAGCACAACCTCGGCCACCTTCAGCCGAAAGAGTCCAACAATTAATGGGACGAATGCGGCAATGATCAGAATGGCGGCAAGTGAGGCGAGTTCCCGGTTCATAGTGGAACGTAACCTAATGCAATAAGTAACCCGGGTAAACCATGTGATCTACCCGGGTTACTCATGAGTACTGAATTACTTCTTGAGATCGAACCGATCTGCGTTCATGACCTTGTTCCACGCGGCGACAAAGTCGTTCGCGAACTTCTCCTTGGCGTCGTTGGCGGCATATACCTCGGCCAGTGCACGGAGTTGGGAATTAGATCCGAACACTAGGTCCACTCGGCTACCGGTCCACTTAACAGCTCCGGTTGTGCGGTCCTTGCCCTCGAAGATTTCCGCATCTTCATTAATTGGTGACCAGTCCGTGCCCATGTCAACAAGGTTGACAAAGAAATCGTTGGTCAACGTTCCTGGCTTATCGGTGAAGACACCTAACTCTGATGCGTGGTAGTTGGCGTTGAGCGCCCGCATGCCACCCACCAGCACGGTCATTTCTGGAGCGGTCAAATTCAGCAGGCTGGCACGCTCCAACAGAAGCGCTTCAGCCGGACCGTTCAGACCCTTACCCAGGTAGTTGCGGAAACCGTCTGCCGTGGGTTCGAGTACCTCGAAGGACGCGGCATCTGTTTGTTCTTCCAGGGCATCCATGCGACCCGGGGTGAACGGAACACTGATGGACATGCCGGCGTCCTTGGCTGCCTTCTCGATCGCGGCATTGCCACCGAGCACAATCAGGTCAGCCATGGAGACCTTCTTGCCACCCGTGGCAGAAGCGTTGAACTCCTGCTGGATCCCCTCGAGAGTGCGTAGCACTGTGGCGAGTTGGTCGGGGTTGTTGACCTCCCAACCGCTCTGCGGGGCAAAGCGGATTCGTGCGCCATTGGCACCGCCACGCTTATCTGTACCACGGAAAGTGGAGGCCGAAGCCCACGCGGTGGATACCAGTTCAGAGACACTCAATCCGGAGTTGAGCAACGAGGCCTTGAGTGACTCAATGTCGGCTGCATCAACAACCGGGTGATCCAGTGCTGGAATGGGGTCCTGCCAGATCAGTGTTTCCTTCGGTACATCCGGTCCGAGGTACCGAGTGACCGGGCCCATGTCGCGGTGAGTCAACTTAAACCAAGCGCGAGCAAAGGCGTCTGCGAACTTGTCCGGATTCTCGTAGTAATGACGGGAAATGGGTTCGTAGATCGGATCCATGCGCATGGCCAGGTCCGCGGTGGACATCATGGGTGCGTGCGTCATGCCGGCGACATGTGCATCAGGCACTGTCTTGGTGGCTTCGGGATCTGTCGGGATCCATTGCTGGGCACCGGCAGGGCTCTTCACGAGTTGCCATTCGTATTCAAACAGTGTTTCGAAGTAACTGTTATCCCAGGTAATGGGAGTTGGTGTCCAGGCACCTTCGAGGCCACTGGAAATGGTGTACTCAGCATTGCCGGTGCCCAAACTGTTCTTCCAGCCCAGACCCATTTGATCAATAGGTGCACCTTCTGGTTCGGGACCAACATACTTCTCTGGATCGCCCGCACCGTGAGTCTTGCCGAAGGTGTGACCGCCGGCGGTGAGTGCCACGGTTTCTTCGTCGTTCATGGCCATGCGCGCGAAGGTTTCGCGAATATCGCGACCGGAGGCAACGGGGTCAGCGACGCCATTAGGTCCTTCAGGGTTGACATAAATCAGACCCATTTGCACAGCAGCGAGTGGGTTCTCTAGGTCGCGGTCACCGCTGTAACGCTCGTCACCCAACCAGGTTTCTTCTGAACCCCAGTAGGTGACGTCATCTGGTTCCCAGACGTCTTCACGGCCACCGGCAAAACCGAATGAGGGGAGACCCATGGACTCAATCGCCACAGTTCCCGCCAGGATCATTAAGTCGGCCCAGGAAATGCTCTTGCCGTACTTCTGCTTGATCGGCCAGAGCAGTCGACGGGCCTTATCCAAGTTGACGTTGTCGGGCCAGCTGTTCAGTGGTGCAAAACGTTGCATGCCGGATCCACCGCCACCGCGGCCGTCACTGGTGCGGTAGGTGCCGGCACTGTGCCAGGCCATGCGGATAAAGAACGGGCCGTAGTGACCGTAGTCGGCGGGCCACCAGTCCTGCGAGTCTGTCATGAGCGCGGTGAGATCCGCTTTGACAGCAGCGAGATCCAAGGACTCGAATTCCTTGGCGTAGTCAAAGTCCGGTCCCATGGGGTTAGCGGCCGGCGCGTTGGCTTGCAGCAATTTCAGGTTAAGTTGATTAGGCCACCAGTCCTGATTGCTGGTACCAGCAATGGGCTGCCAATGTCCGCCACCGGTGACGGGGCATTTTGCTTCTGCGCTCATTCTTTGCTCTCCTTAGTAATTAGTGAGGGGTGGTGACCGATTGAGTTGTGCGTAATTCGTTGTTCTGCGAAAGTTCTTGGCAGGAGGGGCAGCGACCCCAATAGGCAACATCTGCTTCGTCGATATCAAATCCGTGGGAGTCGGAAGCAGTCAAACACGGGGCTGCGCCCACGGCGCAGTCGACATCGACAAGAGTGCCGCATTCGCGGCAGATCAAATGATGGTGGTTATCTCCAACTCGATCTTCAAATCGAGCAGGGGATCCAAGGGGCTGAATTCGGCGCACCAGGCCAACGTGCTCCAGCAGGGTCAAAGTGTCGTAGACAGATTGCCGAGAGATGCTCCCAATGTCGGTGCGCACCGCTTCGGCAATGGAATCAGCGGTGCCATGGGGGTGGGCAGAGACTGCGGCCATGACAGCGAGGCGCTGGGCGGTGACCTGAACGCCGTGAGCAC
>JAIOWY010000063.1:0-9069 GCA_021741845.1 Candidatus Nanopelagicales bacterium | reverse complement strand
GCATCTGTCGGCGTGAATGCTGCGAATTGGAGCTGCACCGCCTGTGCGGCTAAGGCAGCGGATGTAAAGCCGCCGGTGGTGGGATTCATGTGATGAGGACCTTCTCTGCTATCGCGGAATGTGGTGCGCCCGGAGGGAATCGAACCCCCAACCGACCGGGTAGAAACCGGATGCTCTATCCGTTGAGCTACGGGCGCTGGCTTGCCTCTGCGCAGGTGCCGTTATGGAGGGAAGCTTTTTCTGGCTTTATTCCCGTAGTACAGGAAGTAGAGAGCAAGGATTGTCAGGAATGAGACTTCAAGCCAACTCCACACTGAGTTGACTTGGCCGGTAACAAAGTTACCGACAACGAGGAAAATCATGACTAACGCAGCGGCAAAAGGAATCCACATGCTGAATAGTCGCTTTGTCGTGTGAGCCATGTCAGGCCTTTCTGTTGGGGTTGCGGGGTAGACGCTACCGCAGCCGGGCCGGTACTCGGTGTTCAGGATAAATGGGATAAATATCAGTATTCATGACAAAAAGCCTTATTCGGACAAAAAGTGCTGATTGAGGGATTCTTGCGTGTTCCGGTTGCGGGTGCAGCGTAAGCGGAGAATCCTTGGGCTCGCACCACGGCGACCGGGAAGTCGCGGAGGCACCAAAGGACGCACAAGCGAGCACATTGGAGGCCTTACTACATGAATGCATTACAACTGTCCTATTCGCAATATCAAACGGTGTACAACACTTTGTCGCTGGCATTGGCAGCAATGTTGGCGACATTCATTTTTCTACTGGTTGTTCAGGGCCGAGTTCTTCCACGGTATCGCCAGGCGCTTGTCGTCTCGGCCATGGTGTGTTTGATCGCGGCCTATCATTACTACCGAATCTTTGATTCATTCACCCACTCCTATGTTGCGGTGGATCCGGGGACTGCAGCAGCAGCCTTCGATGCCATGTCCTATCAATTGGTCAATGGCGAAGGGTTCAACGAGGGATATCGATACGTTGACTGGTTGTTGACCGTCCCGCTGTTGCTGTTCGAAGTAATTGCGGTGCTGGCACTTCCACGCGCAACCCGCAAGAACCTGCTCATGAAGCTGATTCCGGCTTCCGCTCTGATGATCATTCTGGGATACCCGGGTGAAATCACAACAGACATAGCCGCCAAGGGTATCTGGGGCGCGCTGTCCACCATTCCGTTCCTCTATATCTTGTACGTGTTGTTCGTGGAACTCACGCGCGCATCCAAGACGCAGCCGGAGCAAGTGGGCAAGGACATCAATGGTCTGCGGTGGCTGCTTTTGGCAACATGGGGTGTGTATCCCATCTCGTACATGCTCCCCATGTTCGGTCTCGACGGACCTGATGCCTTTGTCTATCGTCAGGTGGGGTACTCCATCGCTGATATTTTGGCGAAGTGTCTCTTTGGCCTATTGATCTACAAGATTGCCCGCGAGAAGAGTGCCGTTGATTCAGCGGAATTCCGTGAGCAGGAAATTGAAGAGGCGCCTTCCAGCCGCTGATTCACAAAAAAGAGTGACTACGTGCCGGTGCGCTGGTAAGTAACTGACGGTCCGAGTGTTCCCGGCATTCGGACCGTCCTCTTTTTTCCACATGAATACTCGAGGTGTGATACTCATCCACAGGTTCCTTTCCACTGCTTTCCACGCTGGGAACATCCGGCAATCCTGATCTGCATATTCGTGCCAATGGGGTGCGGATACTGGAAAACAGGAGTTCACATGAACGACATCGGAATAACTGTGCTGGGTAACCTGGTCAACGACGTTGAACTGCGCTTCACCGCGTCAGGTGAGGCTGTTGCTTCATTTAGGGTGGCCAGCACCACTCGACGATTCGATCGAAGTGGTGAGCGGTGGATAGACGGTGATACCCACTATTTCACCGTCAGCTGTTGGCGTCACCTTGCCCACAACGCCGCGACCAGTTTGCTCAAGGGAATGCCCGTCATTGTGACCGGTCGGCTGCGCAGCCGAGAGCATGAGAAGGAAGTGGGCGAACAGAAGTTGGTCATGCGATATGTGGATATTGAGGCAACCGCCGTGGGACATGACCTGTCCAAAGGGACCGCATCTTTCACCCGCATCAAGCGGGATTCCGTCGTGGAAAGTGAGCGTCGCATGTTGGCTGATGTGCTCGGTCAAGAGGCCGCTGACTATCTCGATGCGTCCGAGACCGATACCGACATAACAGAATCAGTGGATCTGGAAACCGGTGAAGTAGTTCCAGTCGGGTAGAGCGAAGCCATGGCATCGAAGCCGACTAGGCTCCGATGCCATGGCTGAGTTCATTTACACCCTCAATAAAGCGCGCAAGGCGCATGGCGACAAAGTTATCCTCGACAACGTCACCCTGGCATTCCTTCCGGGTGCCAAAATCGGTGTGGTCGGACCCAACGGTGCCGGTAAGTCCAGCCTCCTCAAGATCATGGCTGGCATTGACGATGTTTCAAATGGCGAAGCCAAACTCCATGAAGGATTCACCGTTGGAATCCTGATGCAGGAGCCGAATCTGGATGAAACCAAGACCGTCCTTGAAAATGTTCAGGAAGGTGTTGCTGAAACCAAGGCCATGATTGATCGCTTCAATCAGATTTCCGTGGAACTTGCTGAACCCGATGCTGATTACGACTCACTCCTGGCCGAAATGGGCAAACTCCAAGAGGAGATCGACCATAGAAACGCCTGGGATCTCGACAATCAGCTCGAGCAAGCCATGGACGCCCTTCGGTGTCCACCCGGTGACGCTGATATTTCGGTTCTCTCCGGTGGTGAGAAGCGCCGGGTGGCACTGTGTCAGTTGCTGCTGCGTAAGCCAGATCTGTTACTTCTAGACGAACCCACCAACCATCTCGATGCGGAGAGCGTGCAGTGGCTCGAACAACATCTCGAGAAGTATCCGGGCACCGTCATTGCTATTACCCACGATCGCTACTTCTTGGACAACGTTGCCGAGTGGATCCTGGAACTTGACCGTGGTCGCGCCTACCCCTATGAAGGTAACTACTCCACTTATTTGGAGACCAAGGCGGCTCGCCTGAAGGTGGAAGGGCAAAAAGACGTCAAGCTGCACAAGCGATTGACCGAAGAACTCGAGTGGGTTCGCTCCAATGCCAAGGCTCGGCAAACCAAATCACGTGCTCGCCTCGATCGCTATGAAGAGATGGCGGCGGAAGCGGAGAAAACCCGCAAGATGGATATGGAGGAAATCCAGATCCCACCAGGTCCGCGTTTGGGCTCCGTTGTTGTGGAAGCTAAGGGCCTGACCAAGGGATTTGATGACCGGCTGCTTATTGACAACCTCTCGTTCACCCTTCCTCGAAACGGAATTGTGGGTGTTATTGGTCCCAACGGTGTGGGTAAAACAACGCTGTTCAAAATGATCGTTGCCGCGGCAACAGGCGACACTGCGGACAAGGACGAACTGCCCACCTCCGGTGAAATTAAAGTGGGGGAGACAGTCAAGCTCTCCTATGTGGATCAGAGTCGCGCTGGACTGGATCCAACAAAGAACGTGTGGGAGGTGGTCTCCGACGGGCTTGACTGGATCAAGGTCGGTAACGTGGAGATGCCCTCTCGCGCCTACGTTTCCGTGTTCGGGTTCAAGGGTCCGGATCAACAGAAGCAAGCCAAAGTGCTCTCGGGCGGTGAACGCAATAGGTTGAACTTGGCTCTCACGTTGAAAATGGGTGGCAACCTGTTGCTGCTGGATGAACCAACAAATGACCTCGACGTGGAAACTCTCGGTTCGTTGGAGAAAGCACTCCTCGATTTTCCCGGCTGCGCGGTGATCACATCCCATGATCGTTGGTTCTTAGATCGCATTGCCACGCACATCCTGGCGTATGAAGGCGACTCCCAATGGTTCTGGTTCGAGGGCAACTTTGAATCCTATGAAAAGAACAAAATTGCTCGACTGGGTGAGGAAGCGGCACGTCCGCATCGCGCCACGTACCGCAAACTCACGCGAGATTAGAGGCACTGGTGACCGTTCTCATTACGCACGTTGAGCGCCGATTCAAGGACCTTGATCCCCTGGGTCATGTGAATAACGTGGTGTATCTCGACTACCTGCAAGAGGCGCGACTACGCGCACTGCGGCAGGTGGGTTACCGTGAAATTGAGAACTTCACCCAGGTCATGGCGCACCAGTCCATCGACTATCGCCGTCCAATTTTTTACTCGACCGAACCGCTACTGATTGAAGTGTGGATCAGTTCTGTGGGAAACAAGTCCTACCGCATGAAGTACCGCATCCTCGACGACAACGGGGAGGTTGCAGCGGAGGCGGAAAGTGTCATGGTGTGCTTTGATAATGATCATTCGGTTCCCATTCCGGAGAAACTACGCGAGGCACTCAACGCCATTGCAGAAGTGGAGTAGCGCAGGGTGAAAATCACCTTAGGTTCGACCGAGCGTCGAACCCTGATCCGACTGCTGGAGAAGCAGGTGGAATGGCGCCCGTCCCTGCCGGTCCGGTTAGTGACATCCACATCCGCCGTTGGAGTGTATTCGGCACTTCCCTTAGAAGTGCATGCATTTATTGCCATGCCTGCCGGAATTCCGTCAGGACCCGCCTTCGACCGCATTGTGTTTGCTGAGTCATTGGTGAATTTACTGTCGGTGCCGCAGGAGTCAGTGGGTGCTGAGATTGATTTAGGGGCGCTGCAGCCGGTGGACTCGCTGATCGGTACATCTTTGGTTGAGATGCCACCCACTGATGGTTGGCAAATCCCGATCACCGCGTTAGCCAGTGACGTTATTCCCCTGGTCAACGAAGCGTCAGTGGAATTCGAGCGGCGCAGCGAGGGGCTAGGTGAGCGGGGTAAATCCGAGCTGGCCAATGAAATCTGGGAGCGTCCGGGGTGGGCCGGTCTACCGATCCGCGTCTTGCATGCCGCCGTGCGACTTCAGATCCTGTGGAATGAGCCCATCAAAGTATCCGCAGCAACCTGTGGACCATGGAAGCGATTGAGCACACCTCGCGGACAGGTATTTGCCTACGCGACCGGGCCGGCCGCCCGGACCGGTCTGCGAATCGTAAATTAAGCGCGAATCCAGATCGCGGTTTCTGGGCCGATCACCAAATGTTCGCCATCACCTGAATCCATCACTGCAACTTCCGGTCCGGAGGACTGAAGAAGTTCCGTTCCCAGGAACGCCGGGAGAGTGATGTTGTGATCGCTGGTATTCAACACACAGGTTAAGGGCAGTTCCGGGTGTGGGCGCGTGTACACCAAGACACCGTATGGGTCACCAATGTCCTGGGTTCGCCAGATCAAATCACCGTCGCCGGTGGCTGGCTCACTGCGCCGACGTGCGAGTGCGCTGCGATAAAAGTTCAAGGTGGTGTCGTCAGACTCCTGCGCTTGAACACTGAGTTTCGCCCACTCTGCGGGTTGAGGTAACCAGGACTGTTCACCAGGACCAAATCCATAGGAGGGGATATCTCCCGACCACGGAATAGGTACCCGGCACCCGTCGCGGCCAATATCTTGTCCTTCACTGCGGAACCACACCGGATCCTGACGGGAATCGCCGGGTAGGTCGAGCACCTCAGGAAGACCCAGTTCCTCGCCCTGATAGAGGTAGGTGGAGCCGGGGAGACCCAGTGTGAACAAGGTGGCGGCACGTGCTCGCGCGAGACCCCTATCCGCGTTCTCTGGCGTGGGCATGGTGGTGGGGTGCTCAGATTGACCGGGGGCCAAGCGTGTGGCGTGACGAACAATGTCGTGATTGGACAGGACCCAGGTCGGGGGAGCACCCACCTTTCGGTGGTGCAGCAGGGTGGAATCAATGGACTCTTTGAGCTTCTCAGCATCAAATCCAGCCCGCAGGTAGTCAAAGTTGAATGAGGTGTGGAGTTCATCAGGGCGCTGATAGAGGGCGAGTCGTTCGGGCGACGGTGCCCACGTTTCACCACAAAAGACGCGCGGAACTGAATAGGAGTCGGCGAGTTTGCGCCACTCCCGGTAGATCTCGTGCACACCATCTTGATCCCAGAACGGACTGAGAATCGGCTCGCCGAGTAGTTCGCGTTCCTTGACGGTGGAGTAATCAATGTCGGGATACGTTGGATCCTTCACCATTCCGTGGGCAACGTCGATACGGAAACCATCTATCCCCAGGTCAAACCAGAACCGCAAAATATCGAGGAACTCTGCACGAACTTCAGGGTTTTCCCAATTGAGGTCCGGTTGTGACGAATCGAAAATATGCAAATACCAATACTTTGTTTTCTCGCCATTGGCGAGAACCAGTGGTGACCATGCTCCGCCGTGGAAAACACTCTCCCAGTTGGTTGGAGGGAGTTCGTGGTGCTCACCTTTGCCTTCTTTGATGATGTAGCGATCCCAGGCCGGTGAGCCCGGTTGTGAATGCAGTACTTCCTGAAACCATGCATGGTCACTGCTCGTGTGATTGGGAACAATGTCCATGAACACTTTCATGTCACGGTCATGCGCCGCGGCAATAAGTTGCTCAACGTCAGAGACGGTACCCAGGCGTGTATCAACCTGGCGATAGTCGGCAACGTCGTAGCCCCCGTCAAGCAGGGGGGATTCGTAGAACGGGGAAATCCAGACAGCATCGACGCCCAAGTTATGTAAATAGTCAATGCGGCTCAAGATCCCGGGGATATCGCCGAGTCCGTCGCCGTCGGAGTCGGCAAATGAGCGAGGGTATACCTGATAAATGACGGCATCCCGCCACCATGCATTCGAGCCACTGGGCACTGTCAGACCTCCGTTACGGGGATTTCAGGGGAGTGCTCGGGATTTTCATCCGGCACGTTCTGCATGCCATAAGCAGCAGCGACCAGATACTTCCATAACTCAGCTTCTAACTCTGCAGGCATGCCCTGTTCCTGGACGGAAGCCGCCATCAGGAGCAGCCAATGGTTGCGGGCCTCGGTGTCAATATGAAATCCCTCATGCCGCATGCGCAGTCGGGGGTGTCCACGCTCGTCGCTGTAGGTGGTGGGGCCGCCCCAGTACTGCTCCAGGAAGGAGCGCAAACGCCACTCGGCGCCCGCATAATCATTCTCCGGGTACATGGTGCTGAGAATCGGATCATCCGGAACTTTCTCATAGAAACTGTGCACCAGCTTCTCAAAAAATTCATGCCCACCGAAGAGTTCAAAGGGTGTTGGTTCGACTGATTTCTGCGTCACTCTCTGATTCTGCCCGCTCGACTATATGCCGAGCCATGGGGGGGAACACGAAAGCGTGGAAGGGAGCCACTGACCACCAGTAGGCGTGTCCAGCTAAACCCTTGGGCCAATACACCGCACGTTGAATCAGTGTGGAGCGAATCGCGGGTGAGGCAGTGGACGCAGAGTTGTCCTCCCCAGGTGGTTCAACAGTGAACTCCAGCCAGGCTCGACCCGGCATCTTCATTTCCGCACGCAATCGCAGCAGGTGGGGCGGCTCCCGTTCTTCTACCCGCCAAAAATCGACGGCCTCGCCCACCTTCAAGACATGCGGATCGCGACGCCCTCGACGTAATCCGACACCACCAAAAATGCGATCAATCAGGCCGCGGACCTCCCAGAGGAAACGGGCGGAGTACCACCCGTTGTCTCCACCGATGCAATCCACGGCTGCCCACAGTTCCTCGGGTGTCGCCGTGGAATGCAAAACCCGAATGTCTTCATAGAGCGACCCTCCGGCCCAATCCGGATCACTCGGTAACGGTTCACTGGGGGCTCCCGGTGTGCTGGCGCTAGACCACCGGGTGGCCACCTCGGCATCGCGAATGCGGGTGAGTGCCTTCCCCACTGCTTGGTCAAAGGAAATCAGACCATCAGGTGGATCGGGTATGTAGTTCTTAATGTCGTGCTCACTGCACACGGCGGGATGTTTCAGAGACTGAACCAACGGTCGGGCAATAGTGCGCGGCACCGGGGTGACAAGACCAACCCAGTGGCTGGACAGTTGAGGTGAGAGCAAGTTGATCGGAAGAATCAGTCGAGCCGGTAGCCCGGCCACCTTGGCATAGCGCTGCATCATGCTCTGGTAGGTCAAAACATCTGGTCCACCAATGTCGAAAGCCCGGCTGACCGTGTCAGGCAGTGTGGCCGCGAGTACCAGGTAGCGCAGAACATCTCGCACCGCAATCGGTTGGGTTGTGGTGCGGACCCAGCGGGGAGTGATCATGGCCGGCAATCGCTCGGTGAGGTAGCGCAGCATTTCAAAGGAGGCGGAGCCAGAACCGATAATCACCGCAGCCCGCAATTCAATGGTGGGAACACCTGAGTCGTGCAAAATGCGACCTACGTCAACTCGGGAGCGCATGTGGGGGGACATTTTCTCTGGCGGAATGTTGGGTGCGAGTCCACCCAGATACACGATGCGCTGAATGTGGGCGTCCCGGGCGCAGTCGGCAAAATTGGTCGCTATTCGACGTTCCTCGCGCTCAAGGTCATGTCCCTCTTGCAGTGAATGGAGAAGGTAATAGGCAACGCTGACACCTTGCATGGCTGCAGCGAGTGACGCGGGATCCCCGGCATCCCCCTGGAAAACCTCAATGTCGTCAGCCCAGGGAAAGTCCCGCAATCGCTCCGGATGCCGAGCAAGTACCCGAACACGTACCCCGTTATCGAGGAGCTGACCAACCAAACGTCCGCCGACATAGCCGGTGGCGCCGGTGACAAGATAGATCGGAGCGGCGTCGGTCATGGGATCAGTGTGGCGCGAATTCAGGCTTTCGGCACCTTCAGTTCCGTCCAGTTGGACTTGTCAGCCCCGTCCAGTTGGACTTGTCAGTCCCGTCCATTGGGACATAAAGGCCAAGGTGTCGGCGCTTTCCTCGACGGACTTGTTCAGTGACCGAGCACCGTGACCCACATTCCCCTCGGTGCGAACCAAGATAGGACGGTCACCGGTTGTGGCGTGTTGAACGGCGGCAGCCATCTTGCGCCCATGCATGGGATCGGTTCGAGTGTCGTTATCGAAAATCGCGAACATGGTGGCGGGATAGTCAGTGCCGGCAGTTACCCGGTGTAGGGGTGAGTAGTTATGCAGCCAGGTGAACTGTACGGGATCGGCCGGACCGCCGTATTCAA
>JAIOWY010000062.1:0-9134 GCA_021741845.1 Candidatus Nanopelagicales bacterium | reverse complement strand
ATTACGCAAAAAGCCCATGCACCAGTGGAACCGCTACTGGCAGGACCGCGCGCTTTGGACTATCTGGGCCAATGGGCGGGGGTCCAACCACTGGAACGGTGGCGGCCGTTCCTGCTAGAGATAAATCACCGGGGCGGACCCACTGGAATAGTTGTCGCGATTGGACGCAGGGTCTCAGCAAAAAAATCATTGCCCTTGTCGTCAACCACAACAAAGGCGGGGAAGTCTTTCACCTCAATTTTCCACACGGCTTCCATTCCCAACTCAGGGAAATCAAGAACGTCCACCTTGGTGATGTTGTCCTGGGCCAAACGCGCGGCGGGGCCACCAATCGAGCCGAGATAGAAGCCACCATTCACGTCACAAGCCTGCGTTACCGCGGCACTGCGGTTGCCTTTAGCCAACATCACCATGGAACCACCAGCCTTTTGAAATTGATCCACGTAGGTGTCCATGCGCCCTGCTGTGGTGGGTCCGAATGATCCAGACGCCATGCCCTGGGGTGTCTTGGCCGGCCCGGCGTAATACACCGCGTGATCGCGCATGTATTGCGGCATGGGTTCACCTCGATCAAGTGCCGCTTTGATTCGAGCATGTGCCAAGTCCCGAGCAACGATCAACGGACCGGTCAGCGACACCCGAGTGCGAATCGGTAGTGCACTGAGAGATCGAAGAATTTCGGGCATAGGTTGATTCAGATCAATGGTGACCACAGTGTCATCAAGATGTTCGTCGGTAACATCCGGCAAATAGTGAGCGGGATCCGTTTCCAACTGCTCTAGGTAGATACCACTCGGAGTGATTTTTGCCTTTGCCTGACGATCCGCCGAACAGGAAACAGCAATGGCAACAGGTAAGGAGGCGCCATGCCGCGGCAGGCGAATCACCCGCACGTCATGGCAGAAGTACTTCCCACCAAATTGGGCACCGATACCAAAGTTCTGTGTCATGAGGTGTACTTCATGTTCCATGGCCAGATCTCGGTATCCGTGGCCTTGGTCGGTTCCGTGAACAGGTAACCCGTCCAGATAGTGCGCCGAGGCGAGTTTGGCAGTCTTGAGGGCGAATTCGGCACTCGTTCCACCCACCACAATTGCCAGGTGGTACGGCGGGCACGCTGCCGTGCCAATGCTACGAAGCTTCTCGTCAAGAAACGCAGCGAACGCGGTGGGATTGAGAAGTGCAGCTGTCTCCTGATAGAGGAAACTCTTATTCGCACTGCCACCACCCTTGGCCATAAACAGAAACTCGTAGGACAGGTTTTTCCCCGGATCTGAGTAGAGTTCAATTTGCGCCGGCAGATTTGTACCGGTGTTTCGCTCCTCCCACATGGACAAGGGAGAGAGTTGGGAGTAACGCAAATTCAGTTGGGTGAACGCGTTGTAGACGCCGCGGGAAATGGCTTCAGCGTCATTGCCCGGGGTAATCACGTTCTGTCCACGTTTACCCATAATGATCGCTGTGCCGGTGTCCTGACACATGGGCAGAACACCACCCGCGGCAATATTCGCGTTCTTGAGTAAATCCAATGCAACAAATCGATCATTGGGGCTGGACTCTGGGTCGTCAAGAATGCGACGGAGTTGGGCTAAGTGCTCGGGTCGCAAGAGGTGCGAGATGTCTCGCATGGCCGTGTACGTGAGATTGGTGAGCGCTTCGGGCTCCACCGTGAGAAATTCCCGGTCACCCAGTGTGACCGTGCCGACACCCTCGGTTGTGAGAAGTCGATAGTCCGTCGAGTCTTCACCCAGCGGCAGCATGTCCTGATAGAAAAATTCGCTCACTCCATAAGCCTAATTCGCTACAGAGGCAATAACCACCAATGGGCATAAGGCGGTATGTGTAACTCGTCACCACCGGCAACACTGTCCCCGCTGATCAGGTCCATGGGTTGAACCTGCCATGGGAGATTCGATGAAGGGATCACCACGGTGTCGGGGCTGATGTTGTACACCTCGAGGAGTTGTCCACGTGCACCCTCGCGAAGAACATAGAAAACGGCCTGGTCGGATGTACTGCCGACCACGGTTTTTTGGGCGGCATGTAGTTGCGGGAGTGATGTTCGGGCAGACGCCAAGCGAATAAACCCAGCAGACAGGGTGTGGGCAATAGCTCGTTGCTCCGCATCCAGGGCATCGAAAGTAGGCATATACGGCCGGTGCACCCACCGGTTGTCGGCTGCTTCTGCTGGACGGCCCGAAAATTCGTAGTCATTGAGCAGACCCCATTCGTCGCCCATGTACAAAAGTGGAATCCCACCAAATCCACAAACAATGGCATAACCGCAGAGCAGTCGATCGCAGGCTAGGGCAATGGCCGCAGCTCGACGTGGCCCGGCAGGTAATGCCAGGGCTGATTCAAGTCCCGCCAGACTGGCGGCGCTTCCTGAGATCCGGCGATCCCCGGTCGCGGGGTTCTCTTGGAACACCAGACCGCGAGCAAAGGAATCATCAAAGTTACCGCTATAAAAATCCGCTAAGAACGAGCGGTGGCCAAATCCACTCCACCCCAGGGCGCCAGCATCGGAGTCGTCAATGGCCCAGCCAATGTCGTCATGGCACCGCAGGTATGTAGTCCATGCGGTTCCCGGTGGTAACTCAGCGAATCTGTTGAGTGAAATATCCATGAGACGGGCATCGCGCGCGGCAAAAGCAGACCAGATCTGGACCATCAGTGAGTTGTGATACGCGACATCACTGACCTTGCCGGTGAATCGTCCCTCACCTAGGTAGGCACCGACGTCATTCGGCCCGACAATTGCCTCCGCTTGGAAGATCATGGATGGAGCCACAACCCGCGCGAACGCGCGCAGAACCTGGGTGATGCTGTGGACTTCCGATTGATTCTGACTGGATGTCCCCATGCGCTTCCACAGAAAGGCAATCGCATCAAGTCGAAGGCAGTCCACTCCCGTGTTGGCAAGGTAACCAATAATGTCGAGAAACTCCAGCAGTACGTCAGGGTTGGACCAGTTCACATCCCACTGATACGAGTTAAAGGTTGTCCATACCCACCCATTCAGTTCGTCATTCCAGGTGAAGTTGCCCGGGGCGAAATCAGGAAATACCTCGGGGAGTGATTCCTCAAAACGATCG
The DNA here is from genome assembly GCA_021741845.1 of Candidatus Nanopelagicales bacterium. GTDB lineage: Bacteria > Actinomycetota > Actinomycetes > S36-B12 > S36-B12 > UBA4592. The sequence continues at coordinate 6,039 of JAIOWY010000062.1, read as the reverse complement.
GGCATTTCGCGATCAGGGAATACATAAAAATAGTCCCTGTATTTGGTATCGCCGCTGCGTGCCTTGACAGCCCACTCGTGTTCCATGGCCACGTGATTGAGAACAAGGTCAATGGTCAGCGTGATGTTGTTGTCATGTAGTGACTGCGCTAATTTCGCGAGATCGCGAATTGTTCCGAGCTCCGGCGCCACGTTGCGGAAATCCATCACGGCATAACCACCATCATTTTCACCGGGTCGCGGTTTCAAGAGTGGCATGAGATGCAGATACGTAACTCCGAGTGACGTGAGATACGGAATCTTCTGTTCTACACCGGCTAGTGTGCCGGCAAACCTATCCGTGTAGGCAACGTAGCCAATGGCTTTCTCGCTTTGAAACCAATCCTCAGGCTGTTGAATGTCCCGTTGCTTAAGTGCTGAACTGCGCGCCGTGTACGTGTCGTGAGCTAGCGCAATGACGCGGGCGTAAATGTGATCTATGTCTTCGCAGTAGAGGTCAGTGAGACCCGAGCGAATATCAGGACCGTAGCGCGCCAGCCGGGTGGCAAAGACTTCTGACATGGCCTAATTAGTCCCAGTGAAGTTCACGGCTGCATAGCGAGAAAGTTTGGCAATTCGATGTTCACTCTTGATCTCACGGATTGTTCCACTTTTGCTCCGCATGACAATGGAATGTGTTGTTGGTCCGTTGGGCGTGTATCGGACGCCTTCGAGGAGCTCGCCATCTGTGATGCCTGTGGCACAGAAAAAGTTATTGTCACCTGTCACGAGATCCGTTGTGGTGAGAACTCGAGTGAGATCATGTCCGGCGTCCAGCGCCTTGTGTTTCTCCTGGTCGTCAACCGGCCAGAGTTTGCCCTGGATTTCCCCACCGAGGCAGGTCATGGCGCACGCGGTAATGATTCCCTCAGGTGTGCCACCAATGCCCATCAGAATGTCCACGCCGGTGCCCTCACGTGCCGCCATGACCGCTCCGGCGACGTCGCCGTCCGTTATGAACTTGATGCGGGCACCTGCTTCGCGGATTTCCTGTGCCAGTGAGTCGTGACGTGGTCTGTCCAGGACACACACGGTTAGATCAGCAATGGATTCGCCTTTGGCTTGTGCCACTTGTTGCAGATTCCACGCAACCGGAGCGTCGATATCCACTTTGCCCGCGGACTCAGGCCCAACGACAAGTTTCTTCATATAGAACACGGCGCTGGGGTCAAACATGGAGCCGTGTTCTGCAACGGCGATCACGGAAATGGCATTGGGCATTCCTTTGGCTGCCAGCGTTGTTCCGTCGATCGGGTCCACGGCGACATCGGTTGCTGGACCTGATCCGTCCCCCACTTGCTCTCCGTTAAAGAGCATGGGGGCATCGTCCTTCTCGCCTTCGCCAATAACAACGAGGCCGTTCATGGAGACACTGCTGACGAGGGTCCGCATGGCGTTGACAGCGGCGCCGTCGGCCCCGTTCTTGTCCCCGCGACCCACCCACCGCGCGGCGGCCATGGCGGCGGCCTCGGTGACGCGCACCAGCTCCATGGCGAGGTTGCGCTCGGGAACTTCGGGCTGGGAATCGCTCATGGAAGTACTCATACCCTGAGCGTATCGGTGCCGAAAGTGCTGAGGTCGATCAAATACTCCATTATTGGGTCATGACCACGCCACAACCAACCGGCAAGCGGAATGCTCGCATGCGGCAATCGGTGGGGGACATGGTTCGTTCCATGGCGGTGGTGTTGGCGGTCGTGGGTGCCATTCTGTTGGTGACCTGGCGCCCCGATCCAGATCCCGTTCGCGTTGTTGATGTGGCACCGCTTGCCCTGATTGCCACGGCCCAGGCGGACTTTCCCATTCTTGTCCCCGCGTTGCCACAATTGCGTCCTACGAGTGTGCGCTGGCAACCCACCCCGGAATCCGCGGAACGGTCCGTCTGGCATGTCGGGTATGTAACTGAGCGTGATAACTACCTGCAGATCACGCAGTCGGTGGCGGACAACCCAGCCTTCCTCGCGGCGGAGACCGACAACGGTGCCGTGGCTGATCTCCTAGTCATAAATGGACAGGATTGGCAGTACTTTGCAGCAGAGAGCGGCAATTCGCTATTACATATGTCTGACGGAGTCACCACAATTGTTCAAGGAACGGGCACGCAAGATGATCTGATTGCCGCGGTGGAGTCATTGAAACCGGTCACAACTGACTGAGTTATTCCTCGGTCGGCGTTCCAGTCACCGCGTTGCGGGCGTTGGTTAGCCACTCGTCACAGATGGTGGCGAGTTTTTCGCCCTGTTCCCAGAGAGCCAGCGACTCCTCAAGACTGATGTTTCCTCGCTCCAATTGTGTTGCAATGGCGCTCAGTTGATCCCGTGCTTCTTCATAGGTGAGTTCAGGCTTTTTCGGCATTGATGGGCTCCGTTCTCTGTGCGGTGAGTTGGCCATGTGCTACTCGAACATCGAGGTAATCACCGATAGCAAGTTGTGCAGGATCGCGGACAATCTCGCCGGTGGACGTTAATACGATCGAATAACCGCGGTCCATGGTTGCGGAAGGGGAGAGGGACCTAATGTGATTCCTCAGATGCTCCACCGCTCGCTGCTCCGAGTCGAGCTGGTGGATCATGCGCTGTTTTATTCTGCTTCTCATGTCGGCCAGGCGAACCGCATGAAGTTCCAGTGAGTTGAGCACGGCGCGCTGGGTGCGCTGACGTAAGTCACGAATAAGGGATTGTTCTTCCGCGAGTGAAGGGACAATTCTTTTGGCGGCATCAGTAGGAGTCGAGGCTCGCAGGTCGGCGACAAAATCCAGAAGTGGTGTGTCTTGTTCGTGGCCAATGGCGCTAACAATGGGTGTGGCTGCACGGGACACGGCTCTGATCAATGCCTCGTTGCTGAAGGGGAGTAGATCTTCCATGCTTCCCCCGCCGCGTGCAATCACAATCACGTCGAGCCCGAGGGAATCTAGGTCCGTCAAAGCCTGGATGATCTCGGGTACAGCAGCAACCCCTTGGACGGCCACTTCACGAATCTCGAAGTCGGCGGCCGGCCACCTGTTGCGCGTGTTCACCAAGATGTCGTGCATGGCATCGCTCTGGCGCCCGGTGATTAGTCCAATCCGGCGAGGGAGGAAAGGAATGGGCTTCTTGCGTTCGGGCGCAAAGAGACCCTCAGCCAGAAGTTTGTTTTTGAGCGCTTCCAATTGCGCGAGGAGGTCGCCGATACCGACGGCTCTGATCTCCTTAGCAATAATCTGTAGCGAGCCTTGTTTTGCCCAGAAATCGAAGCGACCGAAGATAATGATTCGCTGGCCTTCAGCGAGTGGCGGGTGCATGGCGCCCACGAGTGCTGAAGGGATCATCACTTTGAGGGAGAACTCAGCATCGGTGTCCCGCAAGGTAATGAACTGCACGGATGCACCCGGTCGTTGTCGATACTGCGCAACCTGACCTTCCACCCAAATAGAACTGAGTCGGTCAATGTAATCGTGCAGCAGGGTGGAAATAACCCGAACCGGGGCCGGTGATTGTGCCGAGGTCTCCAATGCCACTCACGCAGCCTAAGCGGGATAGGGGGCCTGCGCTTACAATAGAGCCATGTCGGAGGCAAAAAGAGTCCTTGTTGCTGCACCTCGCGGATACTGTGCCGGTGTTGACCGGGCAATCCTGACGGTGGAGAAAGCACTCGACCTCTACGGCGCTCCCGTGTATGTCCGCAAGGAAATTGTGCACAATAAATACGTGGTGGAGTCCCTGCAAGAACGGGGTGTGATTTTTGTCGACGAGGTTGCGGAGGTCCCAGAAGGTTCCACGGTGGTTTTTTCCGCCCATGGTGTTGCGCCCGTTGTACACGCGGAAGCGGCGGAGCGGAACCTGAAGACCATTGATGCCACGTGCCCACTGGTGACCAAGGTTCACTCAGAAGCGCGCCGATTCGCCAATGAAGGTTACGACATTATTTTGATTGGCCACGACGGACATGAAGAAGTAGTGGGCACAACAGGGGAAGCCCCCGCGGCCATTACCTTGGTGGAGGATCCAGAAGGTGCTCGCCATGTCGAGGTGGAGAATCCCGACAAACTAATCTGGCTGTCACAAACAACTCTGTCAGTAGATGAAACACTGGAGACTGTTGCAGTGCTCAAGGAGCGCTTCCCTGACTTGCAGAGCCCGCCGAGTGACGATATTTGCTACGCAACACAGAATCGACAAATAGCGGTCAAGGCCATGGCACCGGACTGTGATCTGGTGATTGTTGTGGGATCGGGTAATTCCTCTAACTCTGTTCGACTCGTTGAGGTGGCACTGGATGCTGGAGCTGCCTCTTCCTACCGGGTGGACAGTTGCCGTGAGTTGCAGGAGTCCTGGCTTGATGGTGTGACCACTGTTGGCGTAACCAGTGGTGCCTCCGTCCCGGAGTTATTGGTCGACGAGGTTCTCGCGTGGTTACGTGAGCGGGAATTCACCACGGTGGAACAAGTTCGGACGGCAGAGGAAACCCTGATGTTTGCCCTTCCACCGGAACTGCGCCGGGACTTAAAGGCTGCCTCAGCGAAGTGAGCGACGGCGCAATGCCACGATTGTCAAGGCAATAACAGTTGACCCAATAATCCAGAGCCAGTTCTGTCCGAGGACAAAAAACACGTCAATGGCTCGGTCCAGGATGGATGTGGCTGTGACATTTATTTGCCCCACGGTGATCGCGGTAACAAAGAAGGCAATGGCAGGGGCGTAGATCGCATGAATGTCGTCTGATTGTTGAACGGCGATACTGACGAAAAGGGTTGCACCGATAAGCCCGATTCCGGTGAGTGCACCGGGCTGGCCACCAAATATCAGGACGTTGCCCAGCCCAAATACGAGAGTGACGCCAATCGTGATGGCATAGACCAGCGGAGCGGTCAGGGATCCAACGACAGCGGCCCGCGAGGTTGTTCGCACCCGAGGTGTCGGCTCACCACGATCAGTGTGTTCGCTCACGTCCGCAGCGACCACTTTCTCGGGGGTGGGTGCTCCGGAGTGAACGGTCAGGACATCAGTGGAGGCGGTGGTGTCGCGGGAGAGTGTGCGGAGTTTGCCTGCTTTATTGGCTGGGACGGCCACCAGTGCGTCCTCATGTCCGGTCACACCTTGACTGCGAAAAACCCGTCCTGTTTCTGAAGGGGTTGCACTGGGTTCCTCGGGTCGGAACAAGGATGCATACGGATCCTCAGTAGGGGGTAGTTCCTCGTTCACGGGGGTCACGTTACTACTTCTCGGAGTTGTTGAAGGAGAGCACGCAATGCCTATTACTCGTTGACTGCATTGAGTTGTGCGGGGACGTCAGCGACAAAGGAGTCAATTTCCGGCGTATCTGTCAGGCGCTGCTCGTTCTTGTCGGTGCGAACACCGAGATCCGCCAATTTTTGTCCGGTGGGTCGAACCCGCGTTTCTATGGAGCGAACGGTCTGGTTGTAATGGGACACGGCGCCCTGCAGTGACTTACCGAGTTTGCTGAAATGGGTAAAAACAACATCTACCCGGGTATACAGCTCACGGGACAAGTGTGAAATTTCTAAGGCTTGTTCCAATATCTCGGTGTTCTTCCAACTCATGCCGACACCTCGAAGCAGCGCATACAGGGTGGTGGGTGTCGCCGGAACGATATTGCGGGAAAACGCGTAGTCGAGCAGGTCTGGCCGTTCCCTTAATGCGGATTCCAGCAGGGATTCTGATGGGAGAAACATGACGACGAAATCAATGGACTCCGTGAAGTTCGCTGCGTATGCCTTGCGGCTGAGTTGGTCGATATGGGAAACCACTGCCTTGGCGTGTTCCGACATGAGGCGCTGTTGCTCAACGGTGTCAGCGCACTGCGCGGCAGCGAGGTAGTTGTCCATGGGGGTTTTAGCGTCCACCACAATGCTGCGCTCCTCAGAGAGCAGCACCTGCAGGTCTGGGCGCAGGGACCCTGACTCGGTGGCAACGCTGCCGTGTTCTAGGAAGTGGACCCGATCCATCAGGCCGGCAGCTTCTACGAGTCGACGCAGTTCCATTTCCCCCCAGCGACCTCGGGC
>JAIOWY010000061.1:0-9141 GCA_021741845.1 Candidatus Nanopelagicales bacterium | reverse complement strand
GGCCATCAGCGAGAGTGCTTCCACCGATCCAATGCTCGAGTCCAACCACGCATCCCACAGATCAGGCGAAATTGTGGCCGGCATTCGGTCATGGATAAATGAAATCGCTGGCGCTGCCGCGAGGGTGATGATCGCGCACGTGAGCACCTGCTCGCCGTCAATAACGCTCCCCTGGACGATCCCCGCCATGGCCAGGGGGGACAGATCCTGGTGGCTGAAAAAGTACGGTTCCTTCTCCGGTCGCCTCCATTCGTAGTACCCCGATGCCGGAATAATGCACCGCGAATGAGCAAATGCTTGGGCGAAAGTGGCTTTCTCTGCAACGGTCTCTCCCCGCGCATTAACCAGTATCGACGGGGCACTTCGAGCCCATCGAGGAACAATCCCCCACCGCACAGCCATCAGCTTTCGCTCCGCGTCGTCGGTGGAAACAACCACAGGCACTTGGGTGGTGGGAGCGACGTTGTAATTGGGGCGATACGGCGACAAGAGTTTTTCCGATGCTGTATCGATTACCGCGCCGAAATCGCTCGCTAATTGATACGGATCTTCAGAGAGTACGTATCGACCACACATGCCACCATCGTAAGCGGCTAGTGCCAGACTGGGGCCATGAAGCACGAGGACAACGGGCAGCCCGCTCAGCAGAGTGAACTCTGGGCCGCGCCATTCGCCGACAAGGCAATTCATGCTTCCATCACTTTGACGGGCTCGAAGTCAATCAGCAATCGTGCTCTCATTCTTGCCGCTCTCGCTGATTCACCGAGCAGAATTCGCTCCCTGCTTGATGCTCGAGACACCCAACTGATGATCCAGGGGCTTCGTGCGCTGGGCGTCGAGATTGACATTGAGGGGAATGATCTCGCAGGAAATATTCACATTCTGGTGACACCACACTTTCTGCACGGTCCGGCGCAGATTGATGTTGGTTTGGCCGGCACGGTCATGCGTTTCCTGCCACCGGTCGCCGCACTGGCTCGTGGTGAGATCTATTTCGACGGTGACGCAGCCGCACGGAAAAGGCCAGTGGCAACCCTGCTCGAGGCCTTGAAGGACTTGGGCGTGTCCATTGACGACCGGGGTCGATTACCGTTTCTCATTCACGGAACAGGACATATTCGTGGAGGGGAAGTGATTCTTGATGCCTCCCGCTCCAGCCAATTTGTGTCGGCGCTGTTGCTCAGTGCCGCTCGGTGTGAGAGTGGCGCCACTATTCGCCACGTCCCGGCAGATCTCTCCAATACTGCGTCCGTCCCTAGCCTGCCGCACGTGCACATGACGATTGCCATGCTCGCGCAGCATGGCGTTACTGTGCACCACACTGCCGACTCCGTGTGGCGAGTTGACCCTCAGGAGATCGGATCGGTTGATTGCGATATCGAAGGTGACCTATCCAATGCAACTCCATTCTTTGCTGCCGCCATGGCCACCGGTGGCAGCATCAGTTGCCCTGACTGGCCGCAACCGTCACTCCAACCGGTCGATGAAGTCTTAGCCGTTTTCAGTGCCCTCGGCGCCGTGATCTCCCGCGATGGAACCGTCTGCACCGTGAGCGCCCCCGAACGCATGCGCGGAATCAGCGCCGACCTCTCGGCGATTGGGGAAATAGCACCCACTGTTGCAGCACTGTGCGCACTGGCCACTTCGCGTTCAACACTCACCGGGATCGGGCACCTTCGGGGACATGAAACTGATCGATTGGCCGCCCTCGCCGCCGAGATCAACGGCCTTGGGGGCCAAGTGACCGAGCTCCCCGATTCACTTGTCATCGATCCGGCTCCCTTGGTCGGTGGCCTTTTCCATACATATGAGGATCATCGGATGGCAACCGCCGGTGCAATCCTGGGGCTGCGCGTTCCCGGAGTGTTGGTGGAAAACATTGAAACAACGGGGAAAACCATTCCCAACTTTGCAGCGCGATGGCTGGAGATTCTCGAGCAGTGAAACCTTCCCGCTTAGACGAAGACGACGTTCGGGTTCGTCCAACCCGATCTAAATCTCGCCCGCGTACCAAAGATCGGCCAGCACATAGTGATGCCGTTGGCGGCTCCGTCACCACTGTCGACCGCGGTCGCTTTACGGTGTTACTCGATCCACCCGAAGCAGCCAAAGTGATTTATGCCATGAAGGCGCGGGAGTTGGGTCGCAAAGGAATTGTTGTTGGTGACCGTGTTTTCCTTGTAGGAGACTGGTCAGGCGATGTTGACTCTCAGGCCCGCATTATTCGGCGTGGGCCACGAACGACAGAGCTTCGACGCACAGCCGACGACACCGATCCTCAGGAACGCGTGATTGTGGCAAATGCGAGCCACATGGGAATCGTTGTCGCAGCCGCGAACCCAGAGCCACGCACTGGATTGATTGATCGTGCGCTTGTCGCTGCACTCGACGCGGGAGTGGAACCATTTCTCGTGGTCACCAAATGTGACCTCGCTGACCCAGAGCCTTTGATTGCCAATTACCGGGCCATGAACCTGCGGACATTTGTAATTTCAGAGAAAACCGCACCCCGCGACCTGCGTGAGTTTGTGGCGGACAAAGTATCGGTGTTCGTTGGGCACTCAGGAGTCGGGAAATCAACGTTGATAAATCAACTCGTGCCGGAAGCGCATCGACTCACGGGCAATGTCAACGATCTCACCGGCAAAGGAAAGCACACGTCCACCAGCGTGATCGCCTTTCCGCTGCCGTTCAGCGGCGGCATTGTTATTGACACACCTGGCATTAGATCCTTTGGCTTGGCACATGTGAATCGGTCAACCATCTTGGCGGCCTTCAGTGATCTCCAGTCCCAGATGGCTGCATGTCCGCGTTCCTGCAGCCATGACGAAGCAGAGTGCGGTCTGACAGGCGTACACGATCCACTGCAACTACAGCGGGTGGAATCCCTGAGGAGTCTGCTTGCTGGAAACACTAGTGTGAACCCGTGAGCCTGTCTGCCGCCGATCTCGATTTTGCCCTTACCCTCGCTGACCGAGCTGATTCTTTGTCGATGTCCCGTTTTCGTGCCCTCGACCTAGTGATTGAGAGCAAACCGGATTTAACACCCGTCACTGATGCCGATAAGAATGTCGAAGCGGAACTACGTCACATGATCACGTCGACATTCCCCCTCGACGCCATTATTGGTGAGGAATTTGCCCAGCATGGTGATTCAGAACGAACGTGGATTATTGACCCCATAGACGGTACTAAGAATTTTGTGCGTGGTGTTCCCGTGTGGGCAACCCTCATAGCGTTGCGTAATGCCCAGGGGGTTGGGGTGGGGGTTGTCAGCAGCCCCGCACTCGGCAGACGGTGGTGGGCATTGCTCGGTCACGGAGCGTGGGTGTCCGAGGGGTCCGACATCAGGCCGTTGCAGGTGAGCAACGTCGGCTCGTTAGCCGATTCATCCTTCACGTACTCAGATACCGTCGGTTGGGATCAGCACCAGCTGCAACGTCTCCTGTCCCAAACCTGGAGGCAGCGAGCCTACGGCGATTTTTGGTCACATTGCCTCGTCGCCGAGGGTGCGGCTGACATTGCCGCTGAACCCGAATTGGCTCTGTACGACTATGCGGCCCTCATTCCTATTGTGCAGGAGGCTGGGGGAACAGTTACTGATTTCAACGGAAGTTCATTACCTGTCCATGATTCATCTGCACACCCCGCTGTTCTGACCAGTAACTCACGAGTGCATTCCTCGGTGATTGAATTACTCATTTCCTAGACAAATACTCTCCTGAGGTTCACACTGTTTCATAGGGATATTGATCCAGGAGGTTACCTATGAAGCTGTCCGCCATCCTTGCCACCAAGGGATCAGACGTTGTCACCATCACCCCCGATAAATCAGTGCGAGATTTACTTTCGCTCTTGGCGGAGTACAAAGTCGGTGCACTTGTTGTTTCCGCAGATGGGGCCTCAATTTCAGGAATTGTGTCGGAACGAGATGTAGTCCGAGCTTTTGCCCACCACCCCGATGCCTATTCGCTCCCCGTATCCCAGATCATGACCAGTGAGGTCTTTGTCGCACCACCGGATGCACACGTTGACGAACTCATGCATCTCATGACTGCTCGACGGGTACGCCATATCCCTATCACCGACGATTCCGGCGCACTCCAAGGAATCGTCAGTATTGGTGACATTGTGAAGTCGCGCCTAGGTGAACTTGAAAGTGAAAAGGAAGCACTGCTCGGGTATATCACCCACGGCGGGTGAGCAGGAGTTTCACGCCCCCACGGGGGCGAATCGTGACCAGCGGTTCACCCTCGGGAATCCGCCCACCCTCGGGATAGCGGATCTGGAAAGTACGCAAGAGCGATGCGAGCAGGAGAACCCCCTCGATATAGGCAAAGTCCTTCCCAATGCACTGCCTCAGGCCCGCCCCGAAGGGAATAAATGACTCTCGGGGGTACGGGTGCAGGAACCGATCGGGCATAAACTTTTCAGCGTCCGTCCACACCTCGGGGTGACGATGAATCAGGGCGGGACTAATAATGATTAAGGCACCCGGTGGAATCGCATGACCATCAATGGAATCCTGATGCTCCGCCCGACGGGTAATGAGCCACGCCGGCGGATACATGCGAAGTACTTCTTCAAAGAATGCACGGGTGAGCGGGAGTTTTTCTAAGGCAATTCCACCCTGCTCATGTGCCATATTTGCCTCAGCAGCCAAAGAATCGGCACGGTGCGGATCTGCCGCAAGTATCGCCCACGCCCAGGACAGCGCGCTAGCTACCGTTTCGTGACCGGCCACAATGAAGGTGACTATTTCATCGCGGATTTGTTCGGGGGTCAGCGCTCTCCCCTCGGTGTCCACTGCTGTGCGCAGGACGTCGATCATGGTCGGTGATGACTCCTGACCACTGCTTCTGTGCGCCAGCATCTGCGCAACTGCGGCGTCAAGGACCGAAACACTGCGACGCAGCTTTCTATTTGCCGGGGTTGGAACCCACCCGGGCGGAGTGATCGGAACACGGGCTCGCGCAATAACGACATCAAGTGCCGACAGGGTGGCTTCCGTGATCACGTGCACGTTGTTTGTCAGGTCTGTGCCGAAAAGAAACTTGCCCACAACATCGAGTGCCCCGGCCAGCATGAATTGATCCACATCAACAACTGCACCATCCGGCAACTGCCCCCATTGTTGAGCGAGTGATTGCGTGACACTCTCAGTAATGGGCACGAGGTCGTGGAGAAGTGCTTGGTGAAATGCCGGTTGGATCATGGGGCGGGTACGTTGCCACTGAGACGTGTCGGCGGTGAGGAGACCCTCGCCGGTTACCAGGGACAGCGCCCTGTATTGAATGGTGGACTTACCGTAGTTGCGGCCATTGGCAACCAGTACCTGGCGCACACCTGTCGGCGAATTAATGAGATAGGTCGGCGGCTTAGGAATGGGAAACTGGACAATATCCCCGTACTCTCGCCAGGTTTTATCCAAAAATGCTAACGGATTGTGACGAATGAGAGAGAAATCTCGAAGCATGTCCGGCCCTTGGGGACCCGGTGCAGTGGCAGGTGTCCCCATGAAGGACGAGGAAGTCCGTTTTGTCATGGCGAGAGAAGTGCAGGTGTTTTATACAACGTTGTTCGTTCCGCCAAGGGGCGGTTCAGCGGTGCGACGACGGCGGCAAATTCCGTGTCAGTGATTCCCTGCCCATGGGTTGCACCGGCCGCACGGGAAATATTTTCATCCATGAGCGTTCCGCCAAGATCGTTAACACCTGCCTGCAGGAGTTGCTGGGCGCCCGCGGCACCTAGTTTGACCCAGGATGCCTGGATATTGTCAATAAATCCGTGATACGCAATGCGGCCCACCGAGTGCATGAGCACCGTCTCCCGCCAGGTGGGACCGCGTCGCGCTTTACGTTTGAGATAGATCGGCGACGCCATGTGAACAAAGGGCAGCGGAACAAACTCGGTGAAGCCGCCCGTGCGCGATTGCAGCTCTCGGGTCAACACAATGTGCTTGGCCCAATGTTCTGGTCGCTCAATACTGCCAAACATAATCGTGACATTGGAGCGCAGGCCAATGGAATGCGCCGTTTCATGCACCATCAGCCACTCTTCAGTATTGATCTTGTCTGGGCATATTTCTGCCCTAATGTCATCAGAGAGAATCTCCGCCGCTGTACCGGGCAAGGACTTCAATCCGGCCTGCTGAAGTCGACGTAGGTAATCCACCAGTGGCTCGCCGAGTCTCCGGGACCCCTCCAACACTTCTAGGGCCGTAAACCCGTGAATATGGATACCGGGCGCCGCCGACTTCACCGCTTGGGCAACGTGAATGTAATAGTCCCCATCAAAACTCGGGTGTATTCCTCCTTGGAGGCACACTTCCGTTGCGCCCAACTCTTGCGCCTCGAGCACCCGCCCAATAATTTCCTCATCAGAGAGTAAGTACGGGTTTCCCCTGAGGTTGAGGGAGAGCGGTCCCTTGGAAAAGCCGCAGAAGGTGCACTTAAATGTGCAGACGTTGGTGTAGTTGATATTGCGGTTTCGAACAAAGGTGACGGTGTCTCCGACCGCCTTCTCGCGGAGGGAGTCGGCCACCTGGGCAATGGCAAGGACGTCGTTCCCCCGGGCGGTGAACAACCGAGTGATCTGTGCTGTGTCGATTACCTCCCCCTGCTGCGCGGCTACCAGAATCTCCGCAATATCCGGTGACGCAGAGGGTTTCGACCCACCTGATATCAGCAACGGTGGGTGAATATCGGCCCCGGAGTACCAGGCGGTGGATCTCCGCCCCACTTGAATGACCTCAGCGCCGGTCCCCACATTGACGGCATCTGCATATTTTTCCGGGAACACGGCACCTGGGTCATCGCGAGCAAAACCGTTCGCATCGCTGCGATCCATGACCGCAAAGTGCAGCGCTGGGTCAATCCACGTATCGGCCTGGCGAACAAATTCCGGGTACACGGTGAGGCGTGGCACAAGTGATCCACCTGCTTGTTCGGTAGCCACTCGCAAGGACTCAATAGATGGCCAGGGCATTTCCGGGTTCACGTAATCGGATGTCACCGGGGAAACTCCACCAAAGTCGTCAATTCCTGACCTGAGGAGTGCAGCGATATCGGAGGTGAGATTGGGCGGGGCTTGCAGGTGCACGCTCGCAGGCAGAATGTCCCGAGCCAAGATCAAAGTGTCTACCAACGTTTCGGTGCTGCACGCCGGCCAATTGCGCATTTCCGTATCCGCCTTGGGTGCAAAATTCTGCACAATAACTTCTTGAACATGCCCATACGTGTCGTGGGATGCGGCAATTGCCTCCAGGGCTTGAATTCGGTCCTCGCGTGACTCACCAATACCCATCAAGATTCCGGTGGTGAACGGGATGGCGAGTTCACCGGCCCACGTGAGTGTGGCTAATCGACGCTCCGGGTCCTTATCCGGCGCTCCTCGATGCGCGGCGAGATTTGGGTTCAGGCTCTCCAACATCATGCCTTGACTCGGTGACACAATCCGCAGTTTGGCTAGGTCCTCTTTCGAGAGCGCGCCCGCATTGGCATGGGGCAATAAGCCGGTGTTATCAAGAACAGCCTGTGCGGCATCCACGAGATAGTCAATGGTGGTGGCATATCCGTGGTCGTCTAACCATTGACGTGCTTGGGGGTAGCGATCTTCGGGGTACTCCCCCATGGTGAACAGCGCTTCATGGCACCCGGCCTGCGCACCCTGCCGGGCGACCTCCACCACCTGATCAATAGATAAATAGGGCTCCGGTACTCGATGCGGTGCTTTGGCAAAGGTGCAGTAGCCACAACGGTCGCGACACAATGACGTCAGGGGAATAAACACTTTCGGGGAGTACGTCATGATCAGACCCACGCGCTGCTCCTCCTCACATCTAGGTCGGCCAACTTCACATGGAATAGCGAAACCCCCGAGGGAGACCAACCTATACCGGTCGGTTCCCGCGGGGGTGAGGCGCTGAGGGAGTTACTTGGTCAATGCACCGGCATCTGCTGGATTGAACTGCCGGACACTTGCGCGCGACGCGATCCAGGTCCATCCTGGTTCGCGGTTCGGCACTGTGTCGGGAACCACAGGGAGGCCCGCCACAGCGGCATTAGAAAAGTTGTCGTCCACGTGGATAACCCGGTCGTAACCGAGGTTTTCCAACACGGAAGTGACAGCTGCCGCACGGTATCCCGATCCGCAATAGACGTAAACGTCTTCATTGCGCGGGATGTCGGCCAGGCGATCCAAGATCTCGTAGAACGGAATGAACACGGCACCTTGAACATGTGCTTCCTCCCATTCCTTGATCTGGCGGGTGTCAATCACCATGGCCTGGGGGTTTGCTTCCCATTCGGACTTCATGGTTTCGAAGTCAACACGACGCAGGGTTGCCGGGGCTTCACCTTCGGGCATCCAGAAAGCAGGGTCACCCACCGCATGCATCTTCGGGGAGTTGATTCCCACCCGCGCGAGTTCCCGCATGGCCGCTTCCACCTGTTCAGTGGTTGCGCCGACTAGCGTGACCGGAGTTCCCCACGGCATCATCCAGGCGAGGTAGTTGATAAAGGCACCATCGAGATCGAAGTTCACTGCGCCAGGGATGTGCCCTTGGCTGAACACTTCGCGTGAACGCAGGTCGACGACCCACTCACCGGCAGCAATCGCGGCACGGAGGGCCTCGGGATCAGCTGGCCGCGGGAATTCCAAGTCAACATCCGGGGCACCTGCAGCGTTCGCTGGGCCCATGTGGGCGTAATACGCCGGGAATACGTCGAGGCCATCGAGGAGCACTTTGACGAATTCCTCTTCTGACTGAGTCAGGGCTGGATTACCCAACTTCTCCTTGTCGATGGTGGATTCGTACCCACCGGCGGCCTGAGTTGCCGAACAGAAGGAACCAAATCCGTGCGTGGGGAAGACACCGGTTTCGCCGTCCAGGTCCTTGGCCAACCGCTGCACCGAGTTCCACTGATCGTGGGACTGCTTCAAGGTGAGATCGGGGGCAACAAGGTCGGGGCGACCAACACTGCCGAACAACATTGAGCCACCGGTAAATACGGCGCCTGGATGACCGGCCTTCTGCGCGGAGAATGACACGTGATGCGGGGTGTGTCCGGGGGTGTGAATGACAGTGACCTCGAACTCACCGACGGTGAATGTGTCGCCGTCAGTAACAGCTTGCACAAA
>JAIOWY010000060.1:0-9365 GCA_021741845.1 Candidatus Nanopelagicales bacterium | reverse complement strand
TTGCCCGTGACCACTTGACGGCATTGAATCGATTCATTAATTCCGGCGAGGTCGTGGGCCAGTCATTCACCGAACCGCCGCAATGGGTGTCCGCGCTTCCGGTGACGTCCGCCGGCGGGTTCAATGTGCTCTCCCGCGCACTCCATGCCGGCCGGCCACCACTGGTGCTGGAGAGCGTGGCGGGTGCAGGATCCTTTACCGCTGATGAAGTTGCTCGCACACTCAGCCAGCACGATCAGGGTCCCCTCATGATCTCCCTTGTTCCCGCGCAGCTGCGCCGTCTGCTGGGGACAGAGGACGGAACCGACACACTTCGACGCTTTGCGCTTGTGCTGGTGGGTGGCTCGGCGGCACCTATCTCTGACCGCATCCGCGCTCGCGACGAAGGCATTACCGCGGTGTTCACCTACGGCATGACAGAAACAACAGGCGGATGTGTCTTCAACGGGGTACCCGCACCCGGGGTGAGTGTGGAGATGGACGGCACCTTGCGCATTCGCGGTCCCGTTGTGGCCACCGGGTATCGGCCCACCACGGATGCGCCCGCGCAGTTATTCGGTGGGAGATTCACCACGGCGGACATGGGTGAGATCACGTCCGAAGGATCCGTGTTGATCACCGGTCGTGTGGACGACATTGTGATTATTAACGGAGTGAATATTTCACTTTTCGCAATTAAAAACATTATCGATGCCCACCCACAGGTGCACGACTCGTGGGTTCTGCCGGACTTGACTGCACTCGTGGTGGTTGAGCAATCCGCGACCGTACCGGAGGATCAACTGCGCACCCAGATTAGTGAGAATCTGGGCACATTGGCACTGCCTCGATTTATTTCGGTGCGGGCACTCCCCTATTTACCCAATGGCAAGGTGGATCGGCAAGGGATCATGCAACTACCGGAACTCGCCCATCTGCCTCGCACACCCTACGGTTAGCCCGTGGCGACAACAGCAGAGTGGATTCACGGTGCCCGGCCGCGCACTTTGCCCGCCGCACTTTCCCCCGTTGCTGTCGGTGTGGGAATTGCACTGGGCAGCGGCGCGTTTAGCGCACTGCGCAGCGCCTTGGCGTTGATAGTCGCACTCGCTTTGCAAATTGGTGTCAATTACTCCAATGATTACAGCGACGGTGTTCGTGGTACCGATCGAGTACGCGTTGGTCCTATTCGCCTAGTTGGCCAGCAGCTCGCGGAGCCGCAGGAGGTCCGCCGGGCCGCTTTCGCTTTTTTTGGGATCGCACTACTATCGGGCGCCTTGCTCGTGCTGTTGACCACCGAGTGGTGGCTGCTTGCTGTCGGTGCTGCCAGTGTTGCCGCCGCGTGGTTTTACACCGGTGGTTCCCGACCTTATGGCTATGCCGGATTCGGTGAACTCTTTGTTTTTATCTTTTTTGGAATCGTTCCGGTCATGGGAACTGCCTACGTGCAAACTCTGCAACTCACTGCGCAGTCTTTGTGGGCCGGTGTGGGTGTTGGTGCGTTAGCCTGCACGATTCTGATTGCCAACAATCTGCGCGATATTCCCGGCGACACCGAGCACGGCAAGCGCACACTCGCGGTCCGTCTGGGCGATTCCCGCACCCGCATACTTTTTTATATGTCACTGGCGGTGGGATTTATTGTTCCGGTGATCAGTGCGGTCACCGCCACACCGTGGACGCTCCTGGCACTGCTCGCCATACCTGTCGCGGTAACACCCATCCGGACAGTTGCTCGTGGCGCCCGAGGACCGGAGTTAATCCCGGTGCTCAAGTCCTCCGGGATGCTGCTCCTGGTCTACGGTCTCACCCTCGGTCTCGGTTTCGCCCTCGGGTAACAAGACGTCGTCGAAATCCTCTTTGGCTGCAGCCGCATCTATCCGGTCGTTGATGGAACGAAAAATCCCGAACAGTGACCCGCTCATGGCATCACGTTGGCGCCCCAGGAGCAGGATGCTGAACACCGCCGACACGACAATCGCGAGGGCGATTGCCCAGATTCCGCGGATCGGCGTGGTGACCTGGATCAGGAACCAGGCGAGCACTACAAAGAGCAGGCGCAACACCGTGTACACGATCCAGGCGCGCGTTCGATTCTCCACACCTGCACCGTACCCCTGCGTCCTCGGGCTGCGTGGTTTACCCTCATGTCAGTGATCGAGGGGCCAGGCATCTGGCCACACCACCTGGAAGGAGGTTCGCATGCTGCGCGTTGCCCTGTACCTTCTCGCCATCGCTTTCTATATTTACGCGATTATTGATGTTGCTCGAACCCCGAAATCCAGTACCCGGACATTGCCCAAATACGTCTGGCTGATCATTGCTGTTGTGCTTCCCATTATCGGCGGCCTGTTCTGGCTGTTACTGGGCCGCACCTGGCCCCAGTCGGGTTTCCGGTCACAGCGCAGGTCCCCGAGGGCACCTGACGACGACCCCAAGTTCCTGCGCACATTAGAAGACCGAGCCTGGTCGGACAAAATGCGCAAGCGGCGCGAACAAAACCCGTGAGTTACACCCCTGCGTAACTGTGCAGACTGTTGACAAAAATATTCACGCCAAAGTAGTTAATCAAAAACGCCAGCCAACCAATCAACGCAATGACTGAAGCTTTCTGGTGTTTCCACCCGGCTGTCGACCGCGCGTGAAGATAGGCGGCATAAACAACCCAGGTAATAAAGGCCCAGGTTTCCTTGGGATCCCACCCCCAATACCGTCCCCACGCGTTCTCCGCCCAGATCGCGCCGGCGACCACGGCGAATGTCCACAGTGGGAACGCAAACGAAATAATTCGGTGGGTGAGTTTCTCCAAAGTGTCCCGGCTGGGAATTTGCTTGATCCAGTGGCGATCGGCAATCAGGGACAGTCCCGCCGTGGCGGCAGCAACGGTGAATGCACCGCCACAAATAATTGCGGCGAGCACGTGAATCACTAACCAATAGGACTTCAGCGCCGGAACGAGTTGAGCCGCTTCGGTGTAGAGAACCGTGACGGCCAAACCGAGAGTCAGCAGCGTGGGAATCGTGACAAAAAGGCCTAACCACCGCAGGTCCCGCCGGGTGGACCACACCAAATACACAATCAGGATTCCGAGTGCAGACGTGATGGAGAACTCGTACATATTTCCCCACGGCGCCCGTCCAGCCCACACTCCCCGCAGGATCACACCGACCAGCAGCAACGCCGCGGCCAGCCACGTCAACGACAGGCCAATATTCCCCATTTTCGCGCCGGCAGAGGGAGCGACCGGTTCCTGGAGGATCACGTCCCCGGCGGAATCCACCGCGACTCGGGTTGACCGGTTGCTCATGCGAGAGGAATATGAGAGCGCGAAGGAGATGGTGGCCAAGAACAGGGTGACCATGCTGGCGTACACAAAGTTGTTACTTGCTTCGGCCAAGCCCATCGATTCCACAGCTTTAGTCCTTCCCGCTCGCACTATGTCCGGTGAGGACGTTCACGAGTTCGTCAACATTCTCATGGGGGTCATCGCCTGATGCTTTTGCTAATCCTGCTACTTCTACTGTAGTTCCGCTGCCGGAGTCACTCGGTCGCACCTTCACCCATACGCGGCGACGCTGAATAAACAGCGACAGACTTAACCCAATCATGGCGAGCACTGCGGCAATGAGCGCAGCTTCTTTGCCGGGGTCAGAAGCGATCTGGAAGGACGCCCACCGTTCAAAATCTATGAATTCAATGCTGCCCGCGCCACCGGGGAGTTCCCAGACCTCGCCGGGGCGAAGGGCTTGTAGTCCCAGTTGCTCCATGGAGTCTGTGGTGAGTGAATACACACTCTGCGGGACCCCCGAGTCCAGACCCAGGTCCCCCGCCCAAGCGCCCAGAAAAACGGAGGGGTCATCCGGCGCGGGGAAGGAGGAGAACGGACCCCGCTCGGCATCGAGGGCTGACGTGGGTAGAAATATTCCGCGAAAACCGAGGGATGGTTCAGAGTCTGGAATTTTTACTACACCGGTGGAGGTGAAGTTACCGTCCTGGGGCAAAAACACCACGGCGTCATCAAAAACAATATTTCCGTTTCCATCACGCACCACAAATCTCGGCGCGTACCCGTGTCCCACGAGAAACACTTTCGCCGAACCAATCACCATGGGCGCATTGACTTCAATGCGCTCCTCAACGGCCATGTCTGCACCTGGGCGCACCACGGAGACATCCGCTTCAAACAATCGTGGGGCGCCGCGCTGACCCTCCTCCCGCGAAAAATCAACCGAGAATTTGTCGAGGGTGAAAGAAAAAACGGGAAGGTTGTCCGCTGAGGTAAGCCGCCCACCACCCCAGGCGTCATATTGCGTCAACGTATTGGAAAACCCTTGACCCTCGCGCACAATCACATTGCCACGCCAACCAAAAAGACCGCCATATGCCACAGCGAACAATATGACAATCAGGGAAAAGTGAAATAACAGATTGCCGGTTTCGCGCAGGTACCCTTTTTCCGCCGCGACCCAATCATCTCCCGACCGCACCACCCGCCAGTGACGTTGGCGTAAATACTTCTCAGCTTTACTCAACACCAGTGCTGGCGAATCGGCTACCACCTCTTCACGACCACCTAAACGTGACAGGTAGCGCGGCGCTGCGGGTGGGGATTGCCGCATGGCACGCCAATGCACACCAACCCGCGGGAGCACACACCCAATGAGGGAGATGAACAACAGGATGTAAATAGCCGCGAACCACGGTGCGGCGAACACGTCAAAGAAACCGAGCGAATCCAGGATCGGACCCCAGGTGGGATTGTCGGTCAGCCATTGGTCAACCAAGATCGGATTGGTGCCCCGTTGGGGGAGGACAGACCCCGGGATACTCGCCACCGCCAGCAGGAAGAGCAAAATCAACGCTGTCTTCATGCTGGTCAGTTGTCGCCACATCCAGCGCAGGAATCCTGACGTGGAGATGGGTGGTAACGGAGCCTGATCCGTGGTGATATCTGTCGCCACTACAACGCCGTTTCAAATCCGGGCACGGTGATACGTAACCAAATGGTGAAGTCCGTCCACCAGCCGGTCACCAACAACACACCGACGAGTACGAGCATGGCGCCGCCAATGCGCATGATCGCCAGGTTGTGTCGACGGAGAAACGTGATCGCACTGGCCGCCCGCGTGAAGAACAGCCCCAAGAGAATAAATGGCAGTCCGAGACCAAATGAGTAAACAAGCGACAGGAATGCGCCGCGCACAGCGCTCGCTTCGGTGAAAGCCAAACTTTGCACGGCGGTCAAAGTTGGTCCAATGCATGGAGACCACCCGATGCCAAAAGCCAAACCCAGAAGCGGTGCACCAGCCACCCCCCACTTAGGTACCCGGTGGAATCGATACTCGCCTTGCATGCCGGGGATCAGCCCCATGAACGCCAATCCCATAACAATCACCAGCACACCGAGAATCCGGTTGATCCAGTCGGCGTATTCCAAGAGGGCTGAGCCGATACCACCGAAGAGTGCGCCGTAGGAAACAAAAACAACACTGAAGCCGAGCACAAAGAGCAGGCTGCCCAACAACACCCGCCCTTTTTTCCCCTCCGAGAGTTCAGCGCCGGTCAGCCCGGTGATGTAACTGACGTACCCCGGCGCCAAGGGCAGCACACAGGGGCTGAGAAAGGCAACGAGACCGGCCGCAAATGCAATGGGGATGGCAAAGAGCAATGACCCACTAGTAACGATCGAGCCGATATCACCCATTTGCCGGCACACTTTCCTGGGCAATGGTTTCGATGATGCCACTCAAGGTTGATGCATCCACCGCACCGAGTGCGCGCGCGGCCACATTGCCTTGCTGATCGAGCACAATGGTGGACGGAATAGCTTGTGGTGGCAGGGTGTCATTAAAACGCAGTTGCAAGCGTCCGTCTGTGTCAACGATCGACGGAAAGCTCACCCCGTACTTACTCACAAAATTACGAGCCGATGCCGCCGAGTCGCGGGTGTTCAAACCAATGAGCTGCACACCTTGACCCGCAAACTCGGTGGCAACCTCCTCCAGGGCAGGAGCTTCGGCGCGACACGGTGCGCACCAGGAGGCCCATACATTCAGCACAATAATGTCGCCGGGGAAATCCGCTGTGCTCAGTGAATTTCCGTCAAGATCCACACCACTGATAACGGGTGCCGGCGTACGCTCCGAGGGATCGAGAATCGTGACCGATCCGTCACCGGAGACAAAACCGGCATCAGTCGCTGGATCAGCAGAACAGGCTGATAACGAGAGAATCAGAAACAGCGCCGCACCACCGAAGCGTGCCCGTGGTCGTGAAAGTCGGCGCATATCGCAATGCTAAGCGCCAGCGATCTTGCTTGCCTTCTCCAGGAGGTCCCGTGACGGTTCCGTGTAGGTGATAGCGACAAGATCGTCACCCTGATAGGTGAGCGAGGTAATGGAAGCAAGTGTGCATTGGCGTGATCGTGGGTCATGCCACAACCGGTGATTTTCTGCATTCAAGCGCGCAATCCAAATAGGTAATTGGTGACTAACCAGCACGGACTCGCGTCCTGGCGCACCTGTTCGTGCAGCATCAATTGCCTGTTGCATTCTGTTCGCGACAACCTGATATGGCTCACCCCAGGACGGGGTGAAGGGGTTCCACAGGTGACGCCAGGTCTTGGGTTGCTTCAGTACTCCGTCGCCCACGCTGACCCGTTGTCCCTCAAAGACATTCTCGGCTTCGATCAAGTCCGGATCAGTCACAATGTCGAGTGTGTGGCGCGCGGCAATCGGTGTTGCCGTTTGCTGAGCGCGTTCCATGGGTGAGGAGATCACCGCGGCAATATCGCGATCGGCCAAAGCCACCGCCGCACGCTCGGCCATTTCGTGACCAAGGTCGCTGAGGTAGTACCCCGGCAGACGACCGTACAGAACACCCTCTGGATTAAATACTTCGCCGTGACGAAGTAAATGAACCGTTGTATGTTCCTGTGCGGACATGGAGTTACTTCACACTCTTGCGGCGGGCAATGGGGCGCTTGCGACTCGGACGCCACGCGGTGTCACCGGATTCGAGGGACGTGTCGCGCAATTGCTCGGCAAACACCGAGAGTGCATCGACCAATGCGAGCGGTGTATTGATCTCAGCCAAAACGTCCACTCGAAGACCGTGTTCCACCGCCGTCTTGGCGGTCTGCGGGCCAATGCAAGCGACAACCGTGGTGGCATGCGGCTTACCCGCAATACCCACCAGATTGCGCACCGTGCTGCTCGAGGTAAACAGCACTGCATCAAATCCACCGGTCTTAATAGCTTCACGGGTTTCCGCGGGCGGTGGCGCTGCCCGGACGGTGCGGAACGCCGTGATGTCTTCCACTTCCCAGCCCAAGTCGGTCAGACCCGCGACGAGAGTGTCGGTCGAGATGTCAGCCCGGGGCAGGAAAACCCGGTTAATCGGATCCATGAGCGAGTCATAAGGCGGCCACTCTTCGGTGAGTGCCGCTGTTGTCTGGTCGCCGGCCGGTATCAAGTCCGGCTTCACGCCGAACTCGATCAGGGCATCGACGGTCGCTGCACCAACGGCGGCCACTTTCAGACCGGAGAAGGATCGTGCATCCAGACCATATTCTTCTAACTTTTCCCGAATAGCGCGGACGGCATTAACGGACGTGAAGCCAACCCAGGCGTAGCGACCCGTGACCAGGCCGTTAACCGCCCGATCCATTTGCTGCGGAGTGCGTGGGGGCTCAACAGAAATAGTGGATACTTCCTGCGGAATGGCACCGTGAGCGCGGAGCACCTGAATCATGTCCGCGGTGTTGTCCTGTGTGCGAGGAATAAGTACGCGCCAGCCAACGAGCTCCTTCTTTTCAAACCAGTTGTACTTCTCGCGCTGGTCAATTACTTCACCCACCACAACAAAACCTGGGCCGCTTTCCTTGGCCGCTTTCAGCACGGATGCGACAGTTCCCAAGGTTGCCACGGTGGTGCGCTGATCAACAGTGCTGCCGTTACGGGTGATCGCAATCGGGGTCTGCGGATCACGACCGGCTTTCACCAACGAGTCGGCAATGTGCGTCACCGTGTCTCCACCCTGGGGGAAAACAAGGGTGGCACGCGGATCAGCCAGTTGCTCCCAGGGAATGGTGGAATCGTTAGCGTCAAGAACACGAACCTCAGTTGCTTTACCACCGGTGAGGTTGAATCCGGCGAATGCGGGAATACCGGAAATTTCGCTGACACCAGGAACGATTTCAAAGTGTGCGTGGGAACGGCGTAATAATGAAATCTCTGGCACGAGTGACCCAAGAACAATCGGGTCACCGATCACCAAACGAACCACCATCTCGTGTTCGCGGGCGTGGTCCAGAGCCAACTTGGCCGTGTCTGCAGATTCAAGCGGATTGTTTTCCTCGTCAACTGCAGCGACGATCTTTTCTGCGGAAACATAGGCGGCCGCAATGTCGACAGCAGCTAGGTCAGCAATAACGGCACCCGCCTTGCGCAGCATGGATACCGAGCGAACGGTGAGCAGCTCCGGGTCACCAGGGCCAGCAGCGACAAACACAATGGTGCCGATTGCCGGCCTTTTGCGCGGAGGTGTTGGCGTGATGTCCACACTCGGCAGATCAGGCACCGCGGCAACAGCTTTCTTAGCGGTTGGGGTCTTAGCGGTTGGCGTCTTAGCGGCAGATGCCTTAGCTGACGGTGCTTTAGCGGCGGATGCCTTCTTCGCGGGTGTGCTCACTTTGTCTGCCTTTGTTGATTCGGTTGTCGTGGTCATGCGATTCCTACCTCAGTGAGGTGGTGCGGTGGCGATTGATTGTCGTGCTGCACGTGCTCGTGAAAAGCAAGGATCTGAAGTTCAACAGCAAGGTCAACCTTGCGTACTTCCACAGATTCGGGAACGTTCAGTACAACGGGGGCAAAGTTCAGAATGCTGATCAATCCGGCACTGACCATGTGGTCAGCAATCTCTTGGGCGGCTTCAGCAGGAGTGGTGATCACACCTATTTGGGCGTCAGAACCTGCCACCACGGCACCCAGTTCGGTGACGGACAGCACGGTGAGATCGGCACTGCCCACGCGCACCGTGGTACCCACGATCGCAGGGTCGCGATCAAGCACGGCCACCACGTGAAATCCGCGTTCAGCAAATGCGCGGTAGGAAGCGAGCGCGCGACCCAAGTTCCCCATTCCGACAATCACCAGTCCGCGTGACTTGGTAATGCCCAATTCCCGCGCAATTTGATAGGTCAGAAAAGTGACGTCGTATCCCACACCGCGGGTTCCATACGATCCCAGGTGGGAGAGGTCCTTGCGCAGCTTGGCGGAGGTCACTCCGCAGGCGGCGGCGAGTTCCTCGGAGGACACGGTGGTTACGCCGGTCTCACCCAGGCTGGTGAGTACCCGGTGGTAAACCGGTAGCCGGGCGACGGTTGC
>JAIOWY010000059.1:0-9466 GCA_021741845.1 Candidatus Nanopelagicales bacterium | reverse complement strand
GTGGAAGTGCTGCACAAAGGCACAAAGAAAATCACCTACCGCTGCCATGAAGTGATTTTGTGTGGCGGTGCCATTAACTCACCCCAGGTACTGCAACTGTCCGGTGTTGGTGACGCCGAGCACCTCGCCAGCGTTGGCATTGAACCGGTGCATCACTTGCCCGGTGTTGGCCAGAACCTGCAGGATCATCTGGAAGTGTATGTACAACATTCCTGCAAGCAGCCGGTGTCGTTAAACCCCAACTTGGCTTTCTGGAAGCGTCCATTTATTGGTGCTGCTTGGCTGTTTTTGCGCAAGGGACCGGGTGCTTCCAATCACTTTGAAGGTGGTGGATTCGCTCGCTCCAATGAGCAGGTGGACTATCCCAATCTGATGTTCCACTTCCTGCCGATTGCGGTGCGTTATGACGGAACCGCCCCCGAGGGCGGGCACGGATACCAAGTGCATATCGGACCCATGTATTCCAATTCCCGCGGTAGCGTGAAAATTAAGAGTGCTGATCCGACTGAGGCACCGGCCATTCTGTTCAACTACATGTCCACGCCAGAAGACGAGCAAGAGTGGGTTGAAGCAATTGACGTTGCGCGGTCAATATTGAGCCAACCGGCCTTTGCCCCGTACTCCGACGGTGAAATTTCACCGGGACCGAGTGTGAGCACCCGCGAAGAAGTCCTCGAGTGGGTGCGGAAGGACGGCGAAACCGCGTATCACCCCTCCTGCACCTGCAAGATGGGTCTTGACGACATGGCTGTCGTCCACCCTGACACCATGAAAGTGCACGGTATTGAGGGTGTTCGCGTTGTTGACGCATCAGTTATGCCCGTAGTCACCAACGGCAATATCTACGCACCCACCATGATGATCGCGGAAAAAGCGGCCGATTTAATCAAAGGTAACAATCCGCTCCCAGCTGAACCATTACCCTTCTATCGGCACAAAAAGGCTTAATACTTATCGGTGTCCTTCATGGGACGCCGAATACGAGAAAGTGGGAACAGCGTGAGTGAACTGCACATAGGCGGGGCCTGGGTAGGCGCTACCGGCGGTGCGGTTCGCGAGATTCACTGCCCTGCAGACGAAACGCTGGTGGCCACGGTGGCTGAGGCCACACCGGCCGATTCACTCAAAGCTATTGCCGCCGCTCGAGCCGCCTTCGACGCAGGCTGGTGGAAAACCACATCCGTGATCGAGCGCGGTCACATCCTGGAACGTACCGCCACCTTGATGGAGGAACGACTCGAGGAGTTTGCCCGAGCCGAATCCTTGGACACCGGCAAGCGTCTGGTTGAAGCCCGGTACGACATTGCCGACTCCATTCGGTGTGTTCGCTATTTCGCTCAACTCGGTCCGACTTTCTCCGGACGCACCGTGGATACGGGCAACCCCCTGATCGAGTCGCGTGTTCAATACGAACCTGTCGGGGTGGCCGTCCTGATCACTCCCTGGAACTACCCGCTGCTGCAGGCCTCCTGGAAAGTTGCACCGGCCATTGCCGCCGGGTGCACATTTATTCTCAAACCCAGTGAACTCACCCCCAGCACGTCCATCATGTTTATGCAGGCACTCCTCGACGCCGGTCTTCCCGCCGGCGTCGGCAATCTGATCCTTGGCGCCGGGTCCGCAATCGGCGACACACTGACCGCCAGCCCAGGCGTTGACATGGTCTCCTTCACCGGCGGCTTGGACACCGGCCGCCGTGTCATGATCAGCGCCGCCGGAACAATCAAGAAGGTGGCTCTCGAATTGGGCGGCAAGAACCCCAATGTGATTTTCGCGGACGCGAACATGGATGCAGCATTGGACAACGCATTGACCGCCATCTTCCTGCATTCAGGGCAAGTGTGTTCTGCCGGCTCACGATTGATTGTCGAGAAGTCAATTCATGATTCATTCGTCGAACAACTCGTTGCCCGTGCGCAGAAGATACGGCTCGGCGGACCATTCGACGACACGGCGGAAACCGGTGCGCTGATCAGCAAACAACATCGTGACAAAGTGCACGCATTCGTCACTGCAGGTGTTGCTGAGGGCGCAACGCTGCTTTGTGGTGGCCAGCCACTCGACGGTCCAGGGTATTTTTATCCGCCGACTATTTTGGGCAACTGCACCTCGACCATGTCCTGTGTGCAGGACGAATCATTTGGTCCAGTGCTCAGTGTTGAAACGTTCACCACTGAAGAAGAAGCCGTTGCGATTGCCAACGACACCTACTACGGACTCGCCGGCGCCGTCTGGACTCAAGACGCTGGTAAAGCGCAACGGGTCGCTAACGCATTGCGTCACGGCACCATCTGGATTAACGATTTCCACCCTTACGTGCCACAAGCCGAGTGGGGTGGCTTTAAGCAGTCTGGAATTGGTCGCGAACTCGGCCCGAACGGACTCTTGGAATATTTAGAAGCAAAGCACGTGTATCAGAACACCGACCCAGCACCATCAGGTTGGTTCAGCTAGAGCGACTTACAAGCCACACAAAGGAGTGACCATGACGATCACGACAGAGAACATAGCCGGGGGAAACACGGTAGGCGGCGAACCAGCAATCTCTGTACGCAATCTGTGGAAAGTTTTTGGTCCCACTCCCGAGAAGATCGTCGGTACTCGTTACGCAGACATGAGTCGCCCGGAACTCTTAGAGGAGACCGGATGCGTTGCCGCGGTCCACGACGTCTCCTTTGACGTGGCTGACGGTGAAGTGTTCGTGGTCATGGGTTTATCCGGCTCGGGCAAGTCCACCCTGGTCCGCTGCCTCACGCGGTTGATTGAACCCACATCAGGAGAGGTACTCATTGAGGGAGAGGACATTCTGGCGGCGTCCAATTCTCGCCTCCGGGAGTTGCGACGCACCAAGTTCTCCATGGTGTTCCAACACTTTGGGTTACTCCCCCACCGCTCAATCATTGACAACATTGCTTACTCGCTGGAAGTGAATGGCGTCAAGAAGGACAAGCGTCATGCACGCGCCAACGAGGTCATTGAACTTGTTGGTCTGACCGGGTACGCCAATCATTATCCCGAGCAACTGTCCGGCGGCATGCAACAGCGCGTGGGGTTGGCACGTGCACTTGCCGTGAACCCCGAAGTTATGTTCCTGGACGAGCCCTTCAGTGCATTGGACCCATTGATCCGTCGCGATATGCAAAACGAGATCGTGCGCCTGCATCACGACCTCAACACCACCATGGTGTTCATTACCCACGATCTCGCCGAGGCCATGCGCATTGGTGATCGAATCGCGATCATGCGGGACGGCGTTATGGTGCAGGTTGGTACCCCCACCGAGCTCGTACTCAACCCTGCGGACGATTACGTTGCTGACTTCACCAATGACATTCCAAAGTCACACGTTCTCTGCGTTGGCGATATTGCCAAGCCGCTCGGTGACCGCACCGCGAGTTCCGGTCAGCCCTTGGAATTCGACACAGTTATTCGACCGGTCATGCACCGGATCATGAGTGACATGGATCCGATCTCCGTGGTGAGGAACGGACAAGTTATTGGCGTTGTCGGCCGCGAGGAACTCATTACCGTTTTCGCCGCTGATGTGGACAAGGAAATGACGGCATGACAGCGTGGATTGACGCACACGTTCCGGAGTTCCTGCGCCGCAAGTGGGTTCTTGTTGTTGGCCTGCTGATTGTGTGGTTTGTCCTGGGGCGCATCTTCAAAGGTGTGCACACCCTGGACCTTCCTAATGCCCAGGACACTCCCACTACTGCCTTCCTCGGCGACGTTGCCGCGAATATCAGAGCGGCCCGAGCAGAGAACCCCATTTTCGTGTACATCTTCAACCCGTTCCGGCAGGGCATTGAAGGCTTTATTGAGTTGATTCGCGTCACCATTTCCGAGCCGGCCTCCGGGGCGGTCATTCCACTCATTGGCTGGCTCGGTGTTTTAGCCCTCATTGGTTTCATTGTGTTCGCCACATCTAATTGGCGCACCTCATTACTGTCCATGACCCTGGTTTTAGGCACCGGAATTCTCGGCATGTGGACGTTCTCCATGGACACACTGGCGCTCACTCTCGGCGCGGTCATACTCTCCCTCGCCATTGCACTGCCCCTCGGCGTGTGGGCCGGACTCAACGACAAAGTCATGACCGCCCTGCGACCCATGCTCGACCTCGCACAAATCACTCCGACGCTCGTCTATCTCGCACCGCTCGCCCTGGTGTTCCTCATTGGTGTGGCCGCAGCAACGATCGCGACCATGATCTACAGCATCCCGATCGGCATACGTATCACCGCGCACGCAATCCGCAGTTTGCAGCACGGACCGGTCGAGGCCGCGGAATCCATGGGCTCCACCCGCTGGCAGAAGCTGGTGAAAGTGCAACTGCCCATGGCAAAACGAACCATCATTTTGGGTGTCAACCAGACAACACTCGCCGCACTGTCCTTTGTGGTGATCGCTGCGCTGATTGGTGCGCCTGGACTCGGTGAACCGATTGTGCGTGCACTGTCTATTCGTAATATCGGCGACGGGGTGACCGCTGGCCTCGCTGTCGTGCTCCTGGCCGTCATGCTGGATCGCTCCACCACGGCAGCGGTGGCGAAAAGCAATCAAATTCCCCTGATCGGCCGTCCGCTCCTGGTTCGCCGGATCAGTCTTGCCGTTGCTGGACTGGTCACCATTGGTGCGATCATGATCTCGCGTCAACAACTCTGGGCAGCGGTGTTCCCCGAATCACTGAACTTCCAGGAGGAAATAGGCGGCTGGGTTGACTCCTTCACCGAGTGGTTCACCACCACGTTCTACTTCCTCACCACCTCATTCAATGAAGTGTTCACCATCAATATTCTCAATCCGATCGAATACCTACTGGCTGATTCACCCTGGTACTTGACGATCATCATGATCTCCGTGTTGGCAGCCATTATTGGCGGCCGCACCGTTGCGATCCTCTCCGCTGTTTTGCTCCTGCTGATTGTCTGGATCGGTCTGTGGAATGACACCATGATCACGCTCACCCAGGTTCTCATGGCGACCGCGATCGTCATGGTGATCGGTGTTGTCCTCGGTGTGGCAGCGGGCCGCAGCACCCGGGTGGAAAGGGTGCTCAAACCATTCCTCGACGCGGGACAAACCCTGCCCGCATTCGTGTATCTGGTACCCGTGTTGGCACTCTTTGGACCCACGCGATTCGCCGCCATTGTGTGTGGTGTTTTCTATGCCGCCCCCGTCGTGGTGAGAATTGTGGCGGACGGGGTTCGTGGGGTTCCCAAGGAAATGGTGGAAGCCGCCATTGCCTCCGGGTCCAGCACAACCCAAGTTGTTACAAAAGTGCAACTTCCCGCGTCCAAGAAGTCACTCCTTTTGGGGGCTAATCAAGGTTTAATTTTCGTACTTGCTGTTGTCGTTATTGGTGGCCTCGTGGGTGCTGGTGGCTTGGGCTACCTGGTGCTCCAAGGCGCATCAAAACCAGAGCTCCAAGGAAAGGGACTAGCCGCAGGTCTGGCTATCGTGCTTCTTGGGATTGTGATGGACCGAATCGCGCACGCAAGTGCGAATCGGAGTTAGGCGTCTACCCAAGGCGGGTGGCACGGAAAGAAGGGAAACCGAATGAGGAGAAACCTCACCAAGCGCATGGCCGCGCTGCCATTGTTGGCGGTTGCCGGTCTGGTGCTCGCAGGTTGCGGTGACAGTGTCAACGACGCTGCCAGCGAAACTGCTACCACAGAAGAAACCGCTGCAACCGAGGAAACCGCTGAGGCGGCCACCGAGACTGTCGAATGTGGAGACGTCGCCATTGCCATGCACGGCTGGGTCGGCTACACCGCGTCCGCTCAGGTTGTGGCTGAAGTTGCCAAGGATGCCCTCGGGTGCACCATCGAGCAAACACAGCTGGAAGAAGCTGGCGTCACCTACGACGCCATGGAAGCCGGCTCCATTGACGTGATCGTTGAAGACTGGGGCGGCGGCCGCTGGCAAGAGTGGGTTGACCGTGGCGCTATCCAGGAAGTCGGCGAGAATGGCAACGTCGGCCTGATCGGCATGTACGTCCCCCAGTGGATGGCTGACGAGTACCCCGACATCACGGACGGAACCAAGCTCAACGAGTACGCCGAGCTGTTCCAGACACCGGAGACCGGTGACAAGGGTGCCTGGTATGAGGGTCCCCCCGGATACACCACCATCGGTGAAAAGATCATTGATGCTTACGACCTGAACTACCAGGTTGTTTCCACCGGGTCCGAAGCTGCGTTGATCGAGCTCTTCACCCAGGCATCAGAGAACAAGACAGCTGCGCTGGGTTACTTCTACGAGCCACAGAACTTCTTGGCTCAGGTTGACCTGGCTCGGGTGAACTTCCCCGCCAACGACTGGACCGATCCAGCCGAGGCAAGTGGTCTCACCGACTACCCAGAGTCACCTCTGATGAAGCTCGCATCAACCGAGCTCATGGGATCGGGTTCGCCCTTCGCCACCCTGCTGACCAACTTCTCCTGGACCAATGCGGACCAGAACGCGGTTGCAGCAGACATTGAAGGCGGCATGACTCCTGAAGAAGCCGCTCAGAAGTGGATCGACGCTAACAAGGAAACCGTTAACGGTTGGCTTGCTGGCACCGGCGCTTCTATCAGCTAGTAACAATCGCCGAAAGCCCGGTCGGGAAACCGACCGGGCTTTCCCATGTCAGGAAATAGAGTATGCGCATGGGCATTGTGGGAGCTATTGATGTGAACGACCCTGAGTTAGTTATTAGTTTCTATGAAAACCTGCTTGGTTATGTGTCCAATCAAAGTGACAATGAACGCTACGGAGTCGACCGAATTTACTATTCCTCCATTGACCCCACGGGGGTCGGTCCCAAACTTATTTTCCAAGTTGTCCCAGAGAAAGTCAGTGTGAAAAACCGCATCCATCTTGATCTGCATGTTGCTGATATCGAGGAGCAGGTCGCCCGAGCAGTCGCACTCGGCGCTTCACGAATTGATCACTCCCCCATTGAAGAGGCAGGAACAGCCTGGATTCGATTAGCAGACCCCGAAGGGAATATTTTCTGCGTTGTTGAGAACTAAATCGACACGGGGAGGGTTAGCTCCCGGAAATCAACTTTGCCTTGGCGGCGGCGAACTCCTCATCAGAGAGAACACCTGATGCCTTGAGACTGGCCAGCTTCTCCAACTGGGCGACTAAATCGTCTGTTGCAGGGGCTGCTGCCGGCGCCGGAGCAACGGCTTCCTGCTGCTGGGCCTGCTCTGCTGCCTGCTGTTCAGCGCGAGCCTGGGTGCGATTACTCACAACTTTGGCGGTTGCGGCAACTCCAACGATTCCCATTCCACCACGGCGACCGATCATGTCCTACTCCTCTTGTTGAGTGACTGCGACCACTTTGGCTAGCGGTTATCCGGAGTATAACGACGAACACGTCTCCTGATCAGGCCGAAGCCACAAGCTATTTCCGGCTCAACCCCGATTCGACCACGTTCCGTAGGAAAAAGTGGAGCTGAGGGGATTCGAACCCCTGGCCTTCTCATTGCGAACGAGACGCGCTACCAACTGCGCCACAGCCCCTTGCGGGGTGAAACAGTAGCAGGGGCTATTCGTTAACGGCGCGGGGTTGGTAGGAAGCGTTGGCCCGGATGATCGGGATCTCGGCGGTGTCATCCGCGGAGTTCGCCACGGGGTTGCGGACAAGGTCCTCGGAACGCATGGCGGGGCGTCGCATACCGCGTGCCATTTCAACCATGGCTTCACCCGACCAGTCACCATCACGCTCAATATTGCGTGGGACCGCGGTCGCGCGCGGAGAAGTTACATAACTTGGCAGGGTTTGGGGCACGGCATCCCACGCGTTGGGGTCAGCGTTGTCGTCCTCCCACGGATCCCACTCGGCAAATTCATCCAGTTCGGATTTCTGACTGACCGCACGTTCCGCCGGTGACATGCGGTACTGGGTGGTGGTCTCCTCCACCATCTCGAACCGCTCACCACGAGGTGACGCAGCAACGCTGGAGCGCTGTGATGCCGTCATGGCTGAGGCAATGAGGAAAGCACCGAGAACTAATGCGAAGGTGACGGTGACGGCAATGGGCACAAATGCCAACAGAGTGCCGATCAGGCTGAGGAAGAGCAGCCCGGTGAGTGAACCAAGAACAATGGCACGGCGCTTAGCAGCAACAGCACTAGCGTGACTTCGCTGACCGTGGTGTTGAGTGGACATACGATTCTCCCCGCGATGGTGGTGATTCTGGGATCCCGTCCCGTTCTTTCCCAGTGACTTCATGGCTGAACTGAATCGGGCGGTGGAACGAACTTCGCTGATTTGATCGTGTCGTTTCAACCAGATCGGGATTAACACGGCAGCCCACAGAGCGATGATCGCCACGTAGATCAACCCTGTCACATGCGAAACACTAGGCGTTTACGGGGGAATCCCCTTGTATTGCGCGGCTTTACTCGGGCGTGTCGCGAAAGCGAACATAGGACACGTGGTCGCGCCACTCGCCATCAATATGCAGATAGCACGGACGAAATGACTCAACGTGATAACCACATTTTTCGGCTACCGCGCGCGACGCGGTGTTTTCCGGACGGATATTGATCTCAATGCGATGCATCTGCATGGAGTTCAAGCAGTAGTCAGTGGCCAGTGCCACGGCGCGGGTCATGAGCCCGTGACCAGACACTGCTTGATCAATCCAATAGCCGAAATATGCGCCGCGGGAGGAACCTCCCCAGATTGTGCCAACGGTGAGTTGCCCAACAAATTTCCCCTGGTACTCCAATGCAAAGGGCAATGCGCGCCCCTCACGCGCTTCACGGCGCATGATCCGGAGCATGGTGGTGAACGTCGGTGGGCGCATGCCGGGGGTTCGACCCTCCGGCGGCATGGTGGCATCCCACGGGGTCAGGTAGTCCACATTGCGGGTTCGAATCTCACGCCATGGTTTGCGATCACTCCACCGCAGCGGGCGGAGCACGAGGTCACCGTCGGTGAGTACGACCGGCCAAAAGCCAGGGATCGTCACGAGCCCTCGGTGTGCGACTGGCAGAACTCGCGCATCCACGCGGTTAGTTCCGGGCCAATATCTTCCCGCTCACTCGCTAACTGGATCACAGCCTGCAGGTAGCTGAGTTTGTCGCCGGTGTCATAACGCCGTCCGGTGAACACGACACCGCGGACTCCGCCACCTTCGGATTCCGGCATGGTCGCCAAGACGCGCAGGGCATCGGTTAATTGAATCTCACCGCCCCGGCCAGCCGGGGTCGTGGCGAGTACGGCGTAGACCGCGGGGTCCAGACTGTACCGGCCAATGATCGCGTAATTGCTGGGCGCTTCCGCAACGGACGGCTTTTCCACCAAGTCGGTGACCTTGAGGGACTCGGATGCCGAATCCGGTTCCACAGCAACGCACCCATAGAGCGAGATTGTTTCCTCGGGCACCTGCATCAGGCACAGAACCGAACCACCGAATGTATTGCGCACCGCAATCATGGAATCCAGAATCGGGTCACGGGG
>JAIOWY010000058.1:0-9817 GCA_021741845.1 Candidatus Nanopelagicales bacterium | reverse complement strand
TCACCGACCACTAGGTCATTTGGCCATTTCAGTCCGACCGCCGCACCAGTGATCGACTGCACCGTGGCGGATAGGCACGCACCGGTGACCAGGGGTAACCAGCCCGGAGCGGGACACTGGGGTAACTCCACGAGCACCGACATCCACACCCCTGTGCCAGGTTCACTGACCCAGGTCCGTCCCTGACGCCCGCGTCCGGCCGTTTGCTGGTCCGCGACCACCACCGTCCACGGCGGAACGTTGTCGTGCGACATCAATCGCGCTAATTCGAGGTTGGTGGAGTCAACCTGGGGGTAGGAGATGATCTGCGCCACATCCTGCGCATTCAGCTCAGGCCCTGAATCCATGTGGATAAGGTACGCATGAGCTGTGCGAGGAGAGAAAATGGCTACGGACAATATTGACCACCACACGACGGCGGGCAAAGCAGAGATTTTGCGTGCGCGCCGACAGGAGGCGGCGGGCAAACGTCAAGAAGCCATTGACAAGCAACACGCCAAGGGCAAAATGACCGCCATGGAGCGCATTGACGCGTTCCTTGACCCGGGTTCCTTCCAGGCTATTGACGGCCTCACCCGGCATCGGTCCCATAATTTCGGTCAGGAGAAAAACCGACCGTACGGCGACGGCGTGGTCACCGGCTACGGCACGGTCGATGGCCGTCCCGTCTGTGTCTTTGCCCAGGACTTCACCGTGTTTGGCGGCTCCCTCGGTGAGGTATTCGGCGAGAAGATCGTCAAAGTGATGGACCTGGCCATGAAAACCGGATGCCCCATGATCGGGCTCAACGACTCCGGTGGTGCGCGCATTCAAGAAGGTGTTGTCGCATTGGGCCTCTACGGCGAAATCTTTTACCGCAATGTCCAGGCGTCTGGTGTCATTCCACAGATCTCACTGATCATGGGACCGTGCGCTGGTGGCGCGGTGTACTCCCCCGCCATTACCGACTTCATTGTGATGGTGGACAAGACCTCGCACATGTTTATTACCGGTCCTGATGTGATTAAGACGGTCACCGGTGAGGACGTGGGATTTGAAGAACTCGGCGGCGCGCACACCCACAACGCCACCAGCGGTGTGGCGCATTATCAAGCCACCGACGAGAACGATGCCCTCGAATACGTACAGGCGCTGCTGTCCTATCTTCCGAGTAATAACCTCAGTGAGCCACCGATCCTGCCCACGCAGGTGTCCATGGAGTTCACCGACGAGGATTACTCCCTCGATTCGATTATTCCTGATTCACCCAATCAGCCCTACGACATGCATAACGTGCTCGAGGCGATCCTTGACGACGGTGAGTTCTTGGAAACCCAAGCGCTCTATGCGCCCAATATCCTGTGTGGCTTTGGCCGTGTGGAGGGTCACTCGGTGGGCATTGTGGCCAATCAACCCATGCAGTTTGCCGGCACGCTCAACATTGAGGCATCGGAAAAAGCAGCCCGTTTTGTGCGCACCTGCGATGCCTTCAATATTCCGGTCATTACTTTTGTTGACGTCCCTGGCTTCCTCCCCGGGACCGACCAAGAGTGGGACGGGATTATTCGCCGGGGCGCCAAGTTGATTTACGCCTACGCTGAAGCCACGGTGCCCTTGCTCACGGTCATTACCCGCAAGGCTTACGGCGGTGCATACGACGTCATGGGTTCCAAGCACCTGGGTGCTGATATCAACCTCGCGTGGCCCACGGCGGAAATCGCGGTCATGGGTGCGCAGGGCGCGGTCAATATTTTGTATCGCAAGGAAATCGCTGCCGCCGACAATCCCGATCAGGAACGTGCGGCACGCATTGAGGAATACACCGAGAAGTTTGCCAACCCGTATGTTGCCGCGGAGCGCGGTTACATGGATCGAGTGATCCTGCCGCATGAAACGCGTTTGCAGTTGACCCGTGCGCTGCGTGCCCTGCGTAGCAAGCGCGCAACCTTGCCACCGAAGAAGCACGGGAACATTCCCCTATGACCGAGCCCCAGGTCATTCCCCAACCCCACATGTCCGTGACGCGCGGTGCACCCACCGACGAGGAACTCGCTGCTGTCCTTGCGATCATGACTGTGCTGGCCAATGCGGCACCAGAAGAGGAACACGCCAACGACATTCACGCATGGAATAGCAAGGAGCGCATGTTCCGTCACTTCCCCATTCCCGGCCCGGGCGCTTGGCGCGCCTCCGGCATGGCCCAATAGCGGGCAGGATTTCTCCCATGACCACTGTTGTGCTGGCCTCTGCCTCACCTGCGCGATTGACCACCTTGCGAAACGCCGGAGTGACCCCGCAGGTGCAGGTCAGCCAGGTAGATGAGGAGCAGCTGCAAGCAGATAACCCGCACCTGAGCCCGGCCCAGCTCGCCCAACTCCTCGCCCAGGCAAAGTGTGAAGAAGTAGCTAGAACGCGCACGGAACCCGATCAGGTCATTATTGGGTGCGACTCTGTTTTTGAGATCGATGGCCAGCCGTTCGGCAAACCGGAAACGCCCGAGGTGGCGCGCGAGCGTTGGTCACGCATGATGAACAACACCGGCACCCTGCATACCGGGCATCACCTGATCTACATCGACTCAGACGGTGCGGTGCATCACGCATCGGCCACCGCGAGCACCGACGTAACGATCGGGGAACTCAGTGAAGCCGAGATGCAGGCCTACCTCGCATCCGGTGAACCCCTGCAGGTGGCCGGCGGATTCACCATTGATTCCCTCGGTGGACCGTTTGTCCAATCAGTCAACGGGGATCCTTCCAATGTTGTCGGCATTTCCCTGCCCACCGTCCGTCAGCTGATCACCGGGCTCGGTCTTACCTGGACCGATCTCTGGGATCCATCCCTCATACAGCCGATAGGCTCCCAGCAGTAATCTGAAAGGAACACCACCGTGAAGAGAGTGTTGATCGCCAACCGCGGCGAAATCGCCGTGCGGGTTATTCGCGCCTGCCGGGACGAAGGCATGGAATCGGTAGCGATCTACGCCGACCCCGATCGCGATGCCATGCATGTGCGCATGGCCGATCACGCATTCGCCCTCGGTGGCAGCACCGCGGCCGAGTCCTATTTGGACATTGCCAAGGTCATGAACGCGGCTCGGGAGTCAGGTGCTGACTCCGTTCACCCTGGTTATGGATTCCTGTCAGAGAACGCCGACTTTGCTCAAGCAGTGATAGATGCCGGCTTGACGTGGATTGGTCCACCACCGGAGGCAATTCGCTCTCTGGGTGACAAAGTCAGTGCTCGACATATTGCCCAGCGCGCCGGTGCGCCGCAGGTGCCCGGCTCCCCCGACCCGGTCAAAGACGCAGCCGAGGTCGTGCAGTTTGCCCAGCAGCACGGACTTCCGGTGGCTATCAAAGCCGCATTCGGTGGCGGTGGGCGCGGACTGAAAGTTGCCCGCACCTTAGAAGAGATCCCCGAGCTCTACGACTCCGCGGTCCGCGAGGCGATTGCCGCCTTTGGTCGTGGCGAATGTTTCGTGGAACGCTATTTAGACAACCCACGCCACGTGGAAACCCAGGTGCTCGCTGATCGCGAAGGCAATGTCGTGGTGGTGTCTACCCGCGACTGCTCCCTGCAGCGCCGGCACCAGAAGTTGGTGGAGGAAGCACCCGCACCCTTCCTCACCCCCGAGCAATTACATGCGCTCTATGAATCATCGAAAGCAATCATCAAAGAAGCGGGCTACTACAACGCCGGCACCTGTGAGTTCCTGATTGGCACCGACGGCACCATTTCATTCTTAGAAGTGAATACCCGCCTGCAGGTTGAGCACCCGGTCAGCGAGGAAGTGGCTGGCATTGACCTGGTGCGCGAACAATTCCGCATTGCCCGCGGTGGCACCATTGATTACTCCGATCCCGAATTACGCGGTCACTCCATTGAGTTCCGCATCAATGGCGAGGATCCCGGCCGCGGATTCCTTCCCGCCCCCGGCAAACTGGATGTCTGGCAATTACCTGCTGGCCCCGGTGTCCGCGTTGACACCGGATTTGAAGCCGGCGACGTCATCGGTGGCAACTTTGATTCACTTTTGGCCAAGTTGATCGTCACCGGCAAGGACCGCCAGGAAGCAATAGAGCGTTCACGTCGCGCCTTAGCAGAATTCAAGGTGGAGGGAATAGCCACCGCGTTAACTTTCCACCGCGCTGTGGTCAGTGATCCCGCATTTGCGCCCGCTGATCCGGTCGAGCCGTTCACGGTCCATACCCGCTGGATCGAAACCGAGTTTGATAACAACATTCCTGCGTACACAGCGACCGGTGACGCGGCAGATGAACCCGCCGCCCGCCACAACGTGGTCGTGGAAGTGAACGGGAAGCGGCTGGAAGTTTCTCTGCCTGCTGAGTTCGGAGTCTCATCCGGCGCAGCGGGCGCCGCACCTGCTCCCAAGAAGCGTGAGCGCAAGAAAGCTGCCGCCGCCACCGGTGACTCACTCACCGCTCCCATGCAGGGAACAATCGTCAAAGTCGAGGTGACCGAGGGACAGGAAGTTCAGGCAGGCGATTTAATCGTTGTGCTCGAAGCCATGAAGATGGAGCAACCACTCACCGCGCATAAGGCCGGCACCGTGACAGGTCTCAACGCGGAAGTGGGAGCAACTGTCCAGTCCGGCACGACTCTGTGTGAATTGAAGGACTAACCACTGTCAGTCCGTCGCGTACGGGATGCTGAGCAGGTTGGCAACATAATCCGCAGGCGCCCCACCCGAGTGCGCGGCGTCGGCAATTAACTGCAGGTACTCGCGGGAGGGCAGGCCTCCTTCATAGGCGTCAAGGACGTAGAGCCAGGCCAGTTGCGAGCCCTTCATGGAGTCCACGCGGACCCGGATCTTGCGCCATAGGCCCAGGGCCACACCCTCCCATTCGTCGAGGGAGCGTTCATCCGCCTCAGTCACTTCATAGAGCATCACGAACACTTCACCGAGGTGGTCCTCCACCACGGTGGCGAGGGGACCATTCCACCCAAGGTCCGCGCCGGCGAAGGTGAGTCGCCACCCACGCAGCCACCCTGCACTCGCTGGTGGGGATGCCGGTGCACGTTGGGCCATGCGACGGGGATCCAAATTCGCCGCGTATGCGGCATAGAGCGCCATTGGGTCAGGTTAGAGTGAAAAGTCTGGATAGGGAAGGATGCAACCGTGGCTGTGCACGATCGTCCCCCTCACTCGAACTCCACGAATTCCACCTCGATTGTCATTATTGGTTCTGGCCCTGGTGGCTATGAAGCCGCGTTGGTGGCGCGTCAACTCGGGGCCACCGTGACGCTGATTGATCGCGATGGCATTGGCGGCAGCGCGGTGCTGACCGACTGCGTTCCCAGCAAAGCACTCATTGCCACGTCCAATGCCATGCTGGCGGTTGCTGATTCCGGTGACCTGGGGGTGTTAATTAATGGCTTGCCGCCGATCTCCGCGGAGTTGAGCGTCCACCTGGGCACCGTGAATGCGCGCGTCCGGGCCCTCGCCGATGCCCAAAGTACCGACATTGCGTCCGCACTCGTTCGCGACGGCGTCACCATCCTGCACGGCGCCGGCGCCTTTGTTGATGCAAACACCATTGCCGTGACCGACAGCTCCGGTGTGACCACCACCATCCCCACCGACATCACGCTGATCGCTACCGGTGCGCGGCCGCGCATTCTTGATACAGCGATCCCCGACGGTGAACGGATTTTGACCTGGGATCAGGTGTATGCGCTGCAGGAACTCCCGGAGAAGTTGATTGTTGTCGGCTCGGGCGTAACCGGAGCCGAGTTCGCTTCCGCCTATCAGGGATTAGGCAGCGAGGTGATCCTTGTGTCCTCCCGCGATCGGGTGCTTCCCAGTGAGGACGAGGACGCAGCCCGTGTTATTGAGTCAGTATTTGAACGTCGTGGCGTGCACGTGATGTCCCAAGCTCGGGCAGTCGGCGCCACGCGCACCGAGCACGGCGTAGCCGTGGAACTGCAGGACGGCCGCGTAATCGAGGGATCCCACGTACTCCTGGCGCTAGGTTCCGTCCCCAACACAGATCAGCTCAATCTTGATGCGGTGGGCGTTCACCTTGACGATCGCGGATTCATTGAGGTTGACCGGGTCTCGCGCACCACAATGCGCAATATTTATGCGGCAGGTGACTGCACCGGCGTGCTCATGCTCGCCTCCGTTGCCGCCATGCAAGGTCGCATTGCCATGTGGCACGCACTCGGGGACGCGGTCACACCGCTGCAATTGGACTCGGTGTCGAGCACGGTGTTCACCGAGCCGGAGATCGCCACCGTGGGTGTCAGTCAGAAGGATATTGATTCCGGTGATTTTCGCGGCGACGTTGTCATGCTCGCCTTGGAATCCAATGCGCGGGCCAAAATGCAGGAGCAACGGGACGGATTCATCAAGATTTTCTGCCGTAAGTCAAGCCGGATCATTGCTGGTGCGGTCGTTGTTTCCCCCCATGCCAGCGAATTGATCCACCCGCTCACCCTCGCGATTAATGAGCGACTGACCGTAGACGAACTGGCGTCCACCTTCACCGTCTACCCCAGCCTGTCCGGGTCGATCGCGGAAGCTGCCCGCCGACTACACCGAAGTCATGACTAACAGAGATGCACCGACTAGGTTTTACCGGTGAACACCTTTACCTCCCCTATTAATGCCGAGACGGATTCCCTCAATGCGAAAGCTCAGGAATCTGCAGACACCATTGCTCGGCTGACCGGCGTTGATCACCACGACGTTGCGATTGTGTTGGGGTCGGGGTGGGTCCCTGCTGCTGACTTGATGGGCACCACGGTCGCCGAGTTTCCTTCCACGGACGTGCCACATTTTTCCCCACCCGGTGTTGCCGGTCACG
The DNA here is from genome assembly GCA_021741845.1 of Candidatus Nanopelagicales bacterium. GTDB lineage: Bacteria > Actinomycetota > Actinomycetes > S36-B12 > S36-B12 > UBA4592. Next base: position 3,005 of record JAIOWY010000058.1, on the reverse strand, counting down.
CCGGCAAGATTCGTAGTGTGGACGCTGACGGCACCAAGGTGTTGGTGTTCCTTGGTCGCACCCACCTCTACGAGGGCAAGGGCATTGATGCTGTGACCCACGCGGTGCGCACCGCCGCCGCAACCGGCTGCTCCACCATGGTGCTCACTAATGGGTGCGGTGGTCTGGATCCTGCCTGGTCACCGGGCACACCCGTGTTGATCAAAGACCACATCAACTTCACCGGTCGCTCACCGCTGCACGGTGCGCACTTTGTTGATCTCACGGACTTGTACTCCCCCACCCTGCGGCGAATGTGCCAGGACATTGAACCCGGATTAGCCGAGGGTGTGTACGTCCAGTTCCCAGGTCCCATGTACGAAACACCCGCGGAGATCACCATGGTGCGGAACTTGGGTGGCACCTTGGTCGGCATGAGTACTGCCCTCGAAGCGATTGTTGCCCGCTCGCTCGGCATGCAGATCCTTGGTTTGTCCCTCGTGACCAATGCGGCCGCTGGCATGAGCGGTGAGCCACTCAATCACGAGGAAGTGCTGCAGGCGGGTAAAGATGCCGCCACGAAAATGGGTGACCTGCTCGGCAAAGTGATCCGAAAGATCTAGTCGTGAACATCATTAGCACCGCCAAGGACTGGCTGGATGCCGACCCGCACGAGGAAACCCAGCATCAACTGCGCATGCTGATTGAACAGGCCGGCAAGGCCGATCCTGACGCTCTGCAGGAACTACACGACTCCTTCAGCGGCTCGCTTGAGTTCGGCACCGCCGGCTTACGCGGCAAAATTGGACCCGGACCCAACCGCATGAACGTGGTCGTTGTTGCCCGCGCCGCTGCTGGATTAGCGGAGTACTTGATCGCCACCAAAGACACGACCACACCCACCGCTGATCTGAGCGTGGTCATTGGGTTCGACGCCCGCCACAACTCGGAACTGTTTGCCCATGTCAGTGCGCAGATTCTCAGTGGTTACGGAATCACGGCACAGATATTCGATCACACGGTGCCCACACCCATCCTCGCTTTCGCGATCAGACACCTTCAAGCCAGCGCTGGTGTCATGGTCACGGCGAGTCACAACCCGCCCCAGGACAACGGCTACAAGGTGTATCTGGGTTCCGGCTCACAAATTATTCCGCCGGCGGACACCGAGATCAGTGCTTTCATTGACCAGGTCACGGCTCGTGGCCGGGTGGCCGACCTCCCCCACGGCACTTCCTGGGAGCAGATTCCATCTTCGGTGATCACCGCGTATCAGGATCGCACGGCCAGCCTGGTCACACCCGGTGACACTGACCTCACCACGGTGTATACCGCCATGCACGGTGTCGGTGGCGAGATTTTCACCACCACGGCCACCCAAGCGGGTTTTGCCTCGCCGATCCCGGTGGAGGCGCAGTTTCACCCGGATCCGGCATTCCCCACCGTCGCCTTTCCCAACCCCGAGGAACCCGGCGCCATTGATCTCGCCCTCACGACGGCAATCGAGCACTGCGCTGACATTGTGATAGCTAACGACCCGGACGCGGACCGCTGCGCTGTCGCCATTCCTCTGAACAAAGAAAAAACTTCATGGCGCATGTTGCATGGTGATGAAGTTGGTTCACTCCTCGCCACACATATTGCCCACAAACGCGCAGTCCAGGGTGTCACCACCTCTGATGCTGTCTTTGCCCAGTCCATTGTCTCCAGTACGCAACTCCAATCAATCGCCCACGCCCGCGGTTATCAGTACCGGGTAACACTCACCGGCTTCAAGTGGATCGGCCCGATTCCCGACCTGGTATTCGGTTACGAGGAAGCACTTGGCTACTGCGTTGATCCGGATTACGTCAAAGACAAAGACGGGATTTCCGCCGGTCTGCTGATGATGGAGCTCGCGAGGGATCTCCAGAAACAAGGCAAGACAATTCTCGATGCCCTCGACGACATGGCGATCGAATTCGGCGTCTACCTCACCGACCAAGTGTCCGTGCGCGTGAGCGATCTGAGCGCAATTCCCCGCATCATGCTCGCGCTGCGCACCAACCCTCCCACCGACATTGCTGGCCAACGTGTCACGGAGTTCGTTGACCTCCAGCAGTCGTATGACGGACTCCCACTCACCGACGGTCTACTTTTTCATCTCGACAGCGGTGGCCGGGTCATTGTTCGCCCGAGCGGCACCGAACCCAAGGTGAAGGTCTACCTACAAAGCGTGGTCACCGTCACCGACCACGCACATCTACCGGCAGCCCGCGAAACTGCCCGGGAACAGATCACCGCCATGGCCACTGATGCCCGTCTGTGGCTCAGTTCCTAGTCGTAATACATGTAATACACGTAGTACGCTTGGACTTCTATTGAGAACAAGGAGCACTCATGCCTTCCTTATCCGTCCGCCTGCCTGACCAGTTAGCTGCCCGTCTAGAGGAACTGGCCAACCAAACAGGGCGCACTAAGTCCTACTACGTATTAGAAGCATTGAATGAAACGATCGACGACCTTGAAGATGCCTATCTGGCTCAGTCCAGACTGAGTGATTTTCGACGTGGGTTGTCTGACTCGGTCAATCTCGCCACGGTCATCGCCGCGCCATTTATCGATAGCTAGGCATTCACTGCAAGCGCAATAAATCCAGAAGGGTGATTTCCTTCAGGGTCTAGAGTGGGCGCGTGAGTTCACCACTTCCAGCCTCGGACCTTCGGGGCTTCCTCGAAGGGCTTCCTGGTGTTGACCAGGTTGGTGCTGAGGCTCGGGCCGCCGCGCTGGGCACTCGCTCCATTAAAAAGGAATCCAAGCTGTGGGCGATTGACACTGCGATCAGCATGGTGGACCTGACCACGCTGGAGGGTGCAGACACTCCCGGCAAGGTCAAGGCCATGTGCAGCAAGGCTCTGCATCCTGATCCCACTGATCTGACCACCCCCAGCGTGGCTGCGGTCTGCGTCTACGGCGACCTGGTGGAAACAGCACGCAGTGTTGTGGGTGATCGCATTCATGTGGCGGCTGTGGCAACCGCATTCCCC
>JAIOWY010000057.1:0-9891 GCA_021741845.1 Candidatus Nanopelagicales bacterium | reverse complement strand
CACTGATCGCGGTGGTCCAGGATCCAACGGCAAATCCTGAGTTCCTTCGCTGGGCGAGTGGGGTGCGCTGGCGAATCGGGGCACGGGATCTGGCGGCATTGGGCAAGCGTGCCGCCCACATTTCCGCTACGGCGGCGGGGCGTCACGCAGAGAATGTGGATCAGGCATTAGCGGAGGCAGTGCAGGGTATTGACGCAGTGGACGTGAACTCGTTATCTGATGCCCTCGGCGATCTGGGGGATCTCAGTCAGTATTCAGCCCAGGCCGTGGAGCGATTTGGTCGCATGGCGGAGGTGATTCGCGAGTTACGTTCGGCCACCGGCCTGCCCTTGGTTGAATTTATTGGTTTGGTTCTCCGGGTGAGCGGCATTGATATTCAAAGCCGATTATCAACCAGTTCAGACCGGGAACACATTGCGATTCACGCCTTCCTTGACCTCGCTTCAGATTTCACCGACGCTGACGGCCGTGTCTCCTTGGGCGCTTTTCTTGAGCGACTCTCGGACATAAAGCGCTTTGATATTGATGTTGATTTTGAGCAGCCGGTGGATTCTGGGGCTGTGCAACTGTTAACCGTCTACAAAGCCAAGGGCTTGGAGTTCACGCACGTTTATTTGCCTAACATGACCAAGGAGAGCTTCCCCGGGGGACGCAAGCCCACCAACTGGACAACCGATCCCAGTATCGTGCCGTGGCCAATTCGCCACGACGCACCCGACGATCTGGCACAGTTTCCTGATTACACGACAATTAACTGGCCCAAGCGAATTCACTCGGAGGACTATCTCGGCCAGATTGCTCGCTACCGGCACCTTGATCACGATCGGTTGGCTTATGTCGCCATGACGCGTGCCCAAGATTCACTCACCATGACCTCGTGTTGGTGGGGCTTTGGACATAAGAAACCCCGCGGACCGCATCAGTATCTCCAGGCCGTCTACGACCACTGTGCCGGATTGGATACCGACATCCCGATATGGGTGCAGGAACCGAGTGAGGATCCCCCGACCACCAGTGATCGTGATCCGGATTACACCTGGCCCGAGCCGGTCGCTGCGGAGATTGTGGAGTCACTCACTGAGCAAGCGCGGTATGTCAGTGCGGACCACACCGCTGAGCTAGCCGTAGACACATTAACCCTGGACGAATTAACCCTCGACGAACTTGCGGTCGTGCACGAGTGGGAGCAATCCCTGGCACGCTTATGCGAGGAGACGGAGAGGCTGGAATCAGATGTCCGGCGAGTTCCCATTCCGCGAAGTGTGGGCGTCACCACCATGCTTCGCGCATTAAGCGAACCTGAAGCCCTAGCCCGAGATCTCGCTCGACCCATGCCGCGGCCACCCAGCGTGGTGGCGAATAAGGGAACGTTGGTTCATGCGCTGATTGAGCAGCACTATTCACCGTCGTCACTTTTTGATCCAGAAGATCTCATGGAATCCACCGCCATGATGGAGGCGGATGCCAGTGTGGAGCAATTACGGCAGGCTTTCCTCGCTTCCCGATTCGCCGCCATGGAACCGGTGGCGGTAGAACAGGCGTTCACCATCAGTTTGGGTGGAGTCCCGGTTACTGGATTCATTGATGCTGTGTTTATGGACAATGGGCGCTACTTGGTTGTGGATTGGAAGACAGGAACATCGGACCACGTGGATCCCATGCAACTTGCCCTGTATCGAATCGCCTGGGCACGGATCTGCGGCATTGACTGGCAGGACGTGGATACGTGTTTTGTCATGTTGTCCGAGGGGGTAGAGATCACCCCGGATACCGATCACCTCGTGCTGGAGATACTCGCGCAGAACTAAAACTGATCTGCGGCGGTTAGTTTTTCTCCTCGGTTGGCCCTTCAACGTCAATAGGGGCGGCGGTGAGTGGTTTCTCGCCCTTATTTTCCCGTGACTCAATAATTGCTTCACCAGCTTCTTCGGTGGGCTTGGCTCGGGTGCCAATCCACGAGCGCATGCGTTCTCGGGCCGGCTCTTCAATCCAGCGCCACATGAAGTACGCGATCACAAAGGACATGAGGAAGAGCATGAGGACCGACAGGGCATAGATGGGTCCAGAGTCAATTCCTACCGCATTCATTCCCGCTCGCCATAAACCGAACCACACCAAGTGAGTCATGTATAAGGAATAGGAAATGAACCCACCGAGTACCGCCGCGCGAGTGGCAAGAACATTGGCCACACCGCGCCGCGCGAGGGCGAGCGCACCAATCCACATGATCAATAACGGCACAAGAGCGAGATGGAAAAATGGTGGGAGTGGTTCGGCATCTGAGTCGGTGGACGTCATGCCCGACTGGGCGGCCGGCAACCACGAGAGAAATACCGCACCGGCAATAACAAGCGCTGGTAATACCCACGCCGCAATATCTGCGCTGCGGTGAATGCCGTGACGTTCCGTGAGCCGGTCGACAATCAAGTAGGTCACCGCACCTGCCGCAAACTCGGTCAGGATTCGGTACGTGGATCCCCAGTTGTCGGTGTAGTACGGATCACTTGTTCCGAAGCCATAAACCACGAGCGGAATGAGAATCACGACCCAGGTGAACACGAGCGCGGCGAGCGAAAAGTGTTTGTGCATGCGCCACAGCACCAGCACCAAGAGTGGGAACAGTAAGTAGGCCAGCCATTCCATGGAGAGGGACCAAGCGACAAAGTTCCATCCACGTTGCGGCTCCGGTCCCCATTCCTGGATAAGCAGGAGATTTTTGATGAAATCCCATGGATTCAACCACGCGCGATCAAGCTGATCGCCGGTCACGCGTGCTTGGGCAACGACGGCAGCGCCGGCAACAAACAGCATGACCAGGTGCACGGGGTAAATGCGGGCCAGGCGTAACCACCAAAAGCGTAGGGTTGCAGATCCGCGCAGGCGCGGTCCAATGGAATGCATGTAGGTATAGGTGAGGATAAAGCCGGAGAGTGCAAAGAACAGATCCACACCGAGGCGACCGACGCGAAGGAGGTCATCTATAACGGGAATCTCTAGGACGCCAAGGGAACTGAGTGGTCCCTGCATGTGATAGAGCAACACCCAAGCGGCGGCCACCAGGCGAATACCGGTGAGCTGTCGAATAAAGGTGTTCACCCTGCTCACCCTATGCGCTGACGAACCGATCTCAGAGTAGGTTCAGCACCAATGTCTATCACTCCGCTTCTTCAGGATCTGTCCCTTTCGCGTTCCACCATTGACAGGTGCGCCCACCTGCGCAAGGACTCAGCGGCCGTAGCTCATTCTCTGACGTTGTCCACGACGCGCGTTGTTCCGATCTTTCGGGCTACCGCACCGGTGAACCAGCAGGGCGCCTTGTGCTTTGTCTCCCCGGCCGAGTTGCGGGAGTGGGTGGAACCAGGGAATTTTTTCTTTCTCGGACGAGACGAGGAAGGGGATTACTTCTGCGCCCCGGTGACTCAGGAGTACGTGGATCACCATGCACCTGATTCTTGGCGTCATCTGCGTTCGGTCGGCGCCGCACTCACGGCGCGCGACGCTGGACTACTCGTGGCTGCCGTCGCGCTGACCAATTGGCATGACACGCATACCCGGTGCCCCCGATGTGGAGAAAAGACGTATGTCTCGGAGTCGGGGTGGACCCGAACCTGTCCGCGGGACGCGTCCGTGCACTTTCCGCGCACAGATCCTGCGGTGATCATGCTGGTCACCGATCACGCGGATCGGGCACTTCTGGCGCAACAAGTTCGCTGGCAGCCTGGGTGGATGTCGGTTTTGGCCGGGTTCGTTGAGTCCGGGGAGTCGGCGGAGGCGGCCGTTGTCCGGGAAGTTTTCGAAGAAGTCGGTGTTCAGGTTGACCCGCGGAGCTTGCAGTATTGGGGGAGCCAGCCGTGGCCATTTCCCAATTCACTCATGCTGGGATACCACGTTCATGCGGCGCCACCTGAGCAGCAGAGTGGCCTCATTGAGCTGTCGGTCGATGGTGACGAGATCGCCCATGCGCAGTGGTTTAGTCGCACCGAGTTGATTGCGGCATCGCGTTCGGGGGAGATTCACTTGCCGCCACCGGTGAGCATTGCCCACCGATTGATCACCACCTGGCTCGGCGAGCCCCTTCCGCGGGAGAGTGCATTCCGCTAGCGCAGGCGGTTAACCAAGATGTTCTATTTTGGCGACAACTTCGGCAATGGGTGGATTGGTGAGAGTAGTTCCATCGCGAAATTTTAATGTTGGCACGACTTCATTGCCGCCGTTGACGGAGGCGACAAAAGCCGCGGAGTCGCGGTCGGCCTCAATATCGATCTCGGTGTAGTCGATTCCGGCTCGTTTCATCTGAGCCTTGAGTCGCTGGCAATATCCGCACCACACGGTGCTGAACATGATGACCGGTTCGGGAGTGTTGTCCACAAGGGAAGCCTATGGGGGTGCATCGCTGTCGGTGCACCGTGTCAGGATCTGCACATGGGCTCGGAGTCGGATCACAGTCGAGCTGAGCGCATCCTGTCTGGACTAGATGCGGAGCAAGTAGCCGTGGCCCGCGCCATTGCTGGTCCGGTGCGCGTTCTGGCCGGCGCAGGCACCGGTAAGACCCGCGCCATAACCCACCGCATCGCACATTCGGTGTTACTGGGGGAGAGCGACCCAGAGCGCACGCTGGCGGTCACGTTCACCAACCGCGCTGCCGGTGAAATGCGCCACCGGTTGCGTCAGCTAGGTGTTGAGCGAGTACAAGTCAGAACATTTCATGCCGCAGCACTCCGACAATTGCGCTACTTCTGGCCGGCCATGTCCGGGTCAGTCTTTCCTGAATTAATCTCCTCCAAAGCCCCGATTGTTGCGCGCGCATTGTCTTTCTGCTCCGTCGACGCAGACACGGCACTTGTGCGCGACGTTAGTGGCGATATTGAATGGTGCAAATCAAATCTCATTGATTCTGCTCTCGTGGGGAAAGCTCAGCGGGACTTTGCCATAGACGTCGCAACTTTCGCCAAAGTGTTGGACGCTTACGAGTCCATGAAAAAGGAGCGAAACCTCCTGGACTTTGAAGACATTCTCACTCTCACGGGGGCGGCAATCCGATCCCGCCCGGACATTGAGACTGCTGTGCACAAGGCCTACCGCTGGTTCACGGTAGACGAATTCCAAGATGTCAATCCACTACAAAAGAATCTCCTGGATTTGTGGTTAGGTGAACGAGATGACCTGTGTGTTGTTGGTGACCCAAGTCAGACTATTTACTCCTTCACCGGAGCGTCCTCCACGTATCTCATGTCTTTCACGGATCAGTTTCCTCAGGCGACCCGGGTTGAATTAGTCCGTTGCTACCGGTGCACTCCGCAGATCACCTCGCTGGCCAACGCCGTCATTTCCGGCGGACGCGGTGCTTTAACCCTGCACTCACAGCGTCAACCAGGACCGGCTCCCCAGGTCACCACCTACTCCGATGACAACGACGAAGCATCCGGTGTTGCCCAGAAGGTTCGCGAACTGATTGATGCAGGTACGCCCGCAGGAGACATCGCAATCCTTTTCCGCATTAACGCACAATCGGCGGAGTACGAGTCCGCGCTCTCTGATCTGAAAGTCCCGTTCACGTTGCGCGGTACTGAACGCTTCTTTGAACGGCCTGAGGTCAAGACCGCACTCATGCTGCTCCGAGGAGATGCCAAAAATTCGGACGCCGAGTCGACAGATCTCGGTGAGCGAGTTTCGGCGATTCTGTCTGGCATGGGGTGGTCTGCCGAACCGCCCCGCGGTACGGGTGCGGTCAGAGAAAAGTGGGAATCGCTGCTGGCACTCATGACCATGGCGCAGGAGGCGCCCGCGAACACCTCGTTGCGCACTTTTGTCGCGGAGTTGGATCAGCGGGTTGCCGTGGAGCACGCCCCCGGTGCCGACGCACTCACCCTGGCATCCATCCATTCGGCCAAAGGGTTGGAATGGCCGATCGTTTTCCTGATCGGGTGCAGTGAGGGTTTGTTGCCCCTGTCCTATGCCGATACCAGTGATTCCATCGAAGAGGAGCGCCGGTTGGCTTATGTCGGCGTCTCTCGGGCGGCTGATCAACTGTTTGTGAGTTGGGCGACCTCGCGAACTCCCGGGGGCAAGAATTCCCGCACATTAAGTCGATTCTTTGCCGATATTCCCGGGGGAATTTTCGATGGCACATACGTCCACGCGTCACCTGGTCGGGGCTCAGTTGTGCCCGGAGGCACAGCCAAGGGGGAAATTCGCCGGCGAAAAGGTCCACGCCCATGCCGTGTCTGTGGCAAGGCGTTGGTGACCGCTGGAGAGCGGACACTTGGTCGGTGCCATGGCTGTCCGGTGGATAGTAATGAAGAGTTATTTGAACGTCTCCGCGAGTGGCGTCGGCAACGCTCCGCCGAGAAATCGGTTCCGGCCTACATTATTTTCACTGATGCAACGCTCACGGCAATCGCCGAACAAATACCAGGGAGTATGGAGTCGCTGGCCGAGATTCCGGGAATTGGCCCCGCCAAGTTAGATGAATACGGGGACGAAGTTCTCACATTGCTTAGGCAGCAGCAGGGCTAAACCCTGGTACCCACGTGGTGAGTTCTTCCAATACGGGAACGTGGGCATCCAACTGGCACAACACGGCGATACTGCCGAGCCAGACTCGGTGAATGAGGGCATAGGAGGGCGGCAAATTAATCTTCATGCCAATCGTGAAATCTGGGTTACGAACATCGTTGATGCGAGTGAATTCGCCACGAATCCAATCCCGCGTGAAGTGAAATGTCTCATGTCGTGTCGGCTCAACAAATGGTTCCAAGTAATCCAAAACCTGCTGAGCATCTACATCAATGTGTGGTTTGACAAATCCTTCGGCTCGCAATCCCTCAAGCACCTGATCCGCGTCACCGCTCTGCGCAATGCTCAGCAAGGTTCCCATGGCGACGGGGAGTCCATCGGGTAATCGTGAGACAGCACCAAAGTCAAGGACACACAGCTTGCCCTCGGGAGTAATCCGGAAATTCCCTGGATGTGGATCGGCGTGCAATAGACCGGCTCGCGCGGGACCGGCTAAAAGGAAGTGCTCGTACAACAGACCGGCGTGGTCACGCTGCTCTTCCGTGCCGTTGGCAATGATGGCGGACAACGGTGTGCCATCTATCCACTCGCTGATCAGTACATGGGGTGCGGCGGCAAGGACGTGGGGAATGTGAAAGTCAGGGTCGCCTTCAAAGGCGACAGCGAAGGCTCGTTGGTTCTCCGACTCCAACAGGTAGTCCAGTTCTTCGATCGCGCGTTCCTTGAGTTCCTCGAGAAGAGGTTTGATCTCCAAGCCCGGAATCCACCCGGCGAAAATCCGTCCCATGCGCATCATTTGATTCAGATCTGCGATTAGCGCTTTGTCGGCCCCCGGGTACTGAACTTTGACGGCAACGACTCGGCCGTCATGCCACACCGCTTTGTGCACCTGTCCAATGGATGCGGCGGCAGCGGGAGTGTCATTGAACTCGGCAAATCGGCTACGCCAATCAGTACCTAGTTCCTCGTCGAGGATTTTGTGAATCGCGGCGGCCGGCATGGGGGGTGCAGCATCTTGGAGTTTCGTCAGCATGGCTCGATACGGGGCGGCGACTTCTTCGGGGAGTGCAGCTTCAAAGATGCTCATGGCCTGGCCCAGCTTCATGGCGCCACCCTTGAGCTCGCCAAGCACCTTGAACATCTGCTCAGCCGTTCGCTGTTGCATTTCAGCGGCAATAGCTTCAGCTGATTTGCCGCCAACGCGTTTGCCGATACCCAGTGCAGAGCGCCCGGCATACGTGACCGGGAGGGAAGCCATGCGGAAACCGCGGGTGATCGCGTTCTTGGGCAATTCCGGCATGTGCTCATTGTGACTGGTGATCACCCAGTGCGCTCGCTGGGTTGGTCGTTGACCGACATGGGGGACTCCCACGGCGTGCGCAGTCGACAACTGCACAAGGGGTGTGGCGGGCGCTCCTCTCGCGCAAATGTGGGTATCGGGAGTTGGCAACTCCACGCGGCGTTGACTGGAGCTCGGTCATCCACCCACGTGCGCACGAGTGCGGCGGCATAGGCGGCTGTTGCCGTGAGCAGGAGTGGATCGGCAGTCGATGCCGCCTGTGTGTGGCGCCAGGCAATGGATTGAGCAGGCCAACTGCTATCCCGATCAACGCGGTGTAGGTAGACGCATCTCAGACAGGAACTCTGGCCGGGGACAACGAGTGGACCAACGACAGCACGTGTGTGTCGAATGCCCACATGCACATGTGGCCGGGGGTCGTCTTCACTCCACGCATGATCTAGACCCTGCGAGTTCGACACACTGGCATAGATCGTGAGGTCGGCCGAATGAGGATTCGGTGTTCGGAGCAATCCGATCGAGTCCACCGTGTGCACGAGGTGTTCAGACAAATAGTTGGAGCCTGCAATATAGATATTCCGACTTCGACGCCGGTCAATCAGTTGGGCGAGGGATGCGGGGGAGACGTCCTGGTACGTCAGAAGTGCGTGTGTCATTTCCGCGTTGATTTCGCGGTGGTTGGTCCGTGATAGCCACCGAGCAATGGTGGGTACGGCACTGCCATCCACCAATGCACCTGTACGAATTCCACTGTGAATGAGGTGGCGCAAGGCTGCGGATTCATCTCCGTGAATTCTGCTGTATGCCTGTACGCATTCATCGGCCGACAACTCGCCGGTGAGTTGGTTGAACCATGTGTATTGGGCGTGATTCATGTGGAATGTCAGCGGGTGATCGCCCGCGCGATATTCGGTGGGTGCGCTTTCCCATACCGGGATGAGTGGGTTTCTTTGCGGGAAAAGCATGTGCACATGGTGGGGGTTTGCCCCTGTGGAGAGCCAGATGCAATCCACAGGCACTTGTGCTAGTGGGAGCGACGTTCCGGTCTGGGGTTACGTCAGGGTGGTTACCACCATCTCCGCCACCACGTCGTGGGTCTGCAGGAGTTGTTTATCGGTCACATATTCATTGGGTGCATGGGCCACCACGGCATCGCCGGGTCCGTACTGCACGGTGGGGATAGATGCCATGCCCACGAGAAGTCGAAGATCCGAGCCGTAGGGCGCGGCGTAGTGGTCCGGGACAGTTCCCGAATGTGCGGCGTGTGCCTGGCGGAGGTAGTCGAGGATCGGTGCCTGGGGATCGGTCTGACCTGAGGCGAATTGCCCGCCCCACCACTGCACCTCGACCGGATGCTCTGCCAGCCACGGATCAGATGCACACACCTCGGCAATGCAGTCTTCGAACTCCTGCTGCGCGGTGCGGGTGTCCTCGCCGAGGGCCACGCCATAACGACCTTCGGCACGGAGGAGATCGGGAACGGTGGAGGCCCAATCGCCGGCGTGGACGGTGCCCACGGACAGGGGGTACGCGATCTTCCATCGAGACATCAGCGGATCCACCGCACTATTGCGCCGCTGTTCCAATTCCTGCAGAGCAGTCAGGATCGGATAGAACTTGTCGACGGCGCTGACACCGTCGCTGCGGCGAGAAGCATGGATAGCGGATCCAAAGACCCGCAAGCGAAAGGTGAGGGCGCCTGCATTTGCTGGAATGATTGCCATATCAGTGGGTTCAGGAATGATCGCGCCCTGAAATGGCTCGGGGTAGAACTGGGGGAGTCCTTCGCGAATGAGCGCATACGTTCCTAGCCCACCGTCCTCTTCGCCGATCACCGGCGCAATCACAATGTCTCCTCGCGGAGTCAGCCCGGCTGTTCGTAGTGACCGAATGGCCTCGCAGGCGGCGATCAAACCACCTTTCATGTCGCAGGCTCCGCGGGCAATAACGGCGGGTTCCCCGTCGACGACCTGATGGTGCGGTGCAAAGGGATCGTGATCCCATGCGCTGATGTCCCCCGGGGGGACAACGTCGGTGTGCCCATTGAGCATCAGCGCGGGGGCATTGCCTGATCC
>JAIOWY010000056.1:0-10066 GCA_021741845.1 Candidatus Nanopelagicales bacterium | reverse complement strand
TCATTCCGATATCGCGATGGAACCCAAAAGAATGGTGTTTCCATTGAGTCTGCAGTCAGTGAGATTGTGCAATCAATCGCGGACCGAATCCAGGTCTAGTTATGTCAGATGCATGGGATCGGTTGTATACGCCGCATCGAATGCAGTATCTCCGTGGTGAAACGGGTAAGCCAGACGAATGTCCATTCTGTGTCGCCCCCAGCGTTGAACCGCCAGACGTTGATCTCGTGTGCGCGCGTGGCGAGAGTGCGTACGTTGTCCTGAACCTCTTTCCCTACAACTCGGGGCATCTTTTAGTGTGCCCCTACCGACATGTAGCGGACTACACCGAATTGACTACAGCGGAAATTGATGGAATTGCGCTGCTGACACAGCAGGCAATGCGCACTCTGCGACAAGTGTCCAATGCTCAGGGGTTCAACATTGGCATGAACCAGGGATCTATTTCCGGTGCGGGAATCGCAGAACATCTCCACCAGCATGTAGTGCCTCGGTGGGGTGGCGACACTAATTTCATGCCGATCATTGGCGGAACCAAAGTGTTGCCGCAGCTTTTGTCGGATACGCGGGAGCTGTTGGCTCAATCGTGGATCAGTGATTAGTCCTGGTCAGGGTTGTAGCGCAACCTGATGCCTGTGCTTGAAATGGTGGTTCCCGGTGGCGTGACCGGTTCCGTGGTAAGCAGATAAATCTCTAAGTCCTGTGAGCGGTCCAACTGATGTCCACGAACAGATCGAATGTCGGTAACCGTGCCCACTGTGGAATCCAGAAAGTAGTTTCCGTTTGACATTGAGCCCCGCCAGATTCGCACCATGTTATTCGTGAGGACAGTCGCTATAACATCATGTTCCTCAATAATCGGAGCGGGACTCCACGGCTGTTCACGGGGCTTTCCGAGCTCATTGGCTAAATCGACCAACTCCGTCAATCCAACATTTCCTGACATGGGCATTACTGGTACAAGCTCACCTCTGCGGGCGGCATCAATAATCTCCGCGTAAAGGATGTGCGCACTAACTCGCTCACCCGCCAATATGTCAGCAACGAAAGAATCGTTGAGTGAAACAACAGCCAAGGCCGCACTGAGTTCCTCCCAGCGGTTCTCTATTAATTCATAATGCTCCGCATCAAGATCATGCTCAACCAATGAACCGTCGGTGTTGCTCCATTGGATTGACTCCGTTAACAGATTGAGGGTGCCTTGAACCTCTTCTTGGTCGTTGAGCACTGGAAGTGCGGTCGCAATGACATGCTTGTCAGATCCAAAGAGACGCTGGCAGACTGCGAGGGATTCATCAAAATCTCCCCGGTCGCGATCAATGCCCGTCACAGCAATGATCGTGGGATGGTGACCCATGGCAATGGATGCGAAATTGATGGTGTCTCCATCAATGCCCTGTGAACTATCGATCACCAGCACCGTGCAATGGGCGCCCCACCCCAGAAAGGCACCCAGATCCGGTTCGTTGTAGCGCTGTGGTTCTGCCGGGTATACGAGATGTGTCGTAACAGTTGAAGAAGCTGAATGAGCCAGTGTGATCTGAGTTGGACTGATTTCAGTCATGGCGTGAGCAGTCTTGACCGCTAGCGAGTCATGGGGAGACAGGATCGCGACGGATGCCTGTTGCTGCATGCTCGGACGGTAGCATCATCCCCACGCCCCTACCCCGTGGCAAGTGAGGAATCGATGCTCAATAATCCCGCAGCGCGCAAGGCAGCGGCCGTTGTTATTGAGCCACCTGCTCGTCTATTGATTCGTCTCCACGTTTCGCCAGATGCGGTGACTGTCCTGGGCACCACGGGAGCCGTGGCCTGCGCCATGTTCTTAATCGGTCGCGGCGAGTTTGTGTGGGGTGTAATAGGCATTACGTTTTTTGCACTGGCCGACTTACTCGACGGCACCATGGCGCGCATGCAGGGCACCCAAGGTCCCTGGGGTAACTTCCTGGATGCCTCGCTGGACCGAGTAGCTGACGGAGCAATATTTGGATCTGTTGCGTACTGGGCGGCAACCCAAGGGAATATGTGGTTACTGAGTGGCGCGCTGATCGCATTAGTGGCAGGCCAAGTCACCAGTTACTCCAAAGCGCGCGCTGAAGCTGTAGGCGCCACGGCGAATGTTGGAATTGTTGAGCGAGCTGAGCGGCTTATTCTTATTGGAGCCGCGCTCTTACTAACAGGCATCCTGGGTGCTGATTACACCTGGATATTGCTCACAGCGGTCTGGATTCTGGCGGTATTAGGAGTGGTGACCGTGATTCAGCGTTTCATTCATGTTCGTTCCCAACTCAAGAAAAAACGTGCCTAGAACACCTGCCCGATTGAGTGGTTTCACCGATTCGGTGACCTCGTGGGCCTTCTCTGCTGGTTGGTCGTTGAGCAAACGTCTGCCAGAGCGTGCAGCACATTCCGCGTTTAGAGCTGGTGCTGACTATTTGTGGTGGCAAAACAGTGCTGGCGTTCCCCGATTAAAGTCGAATTTATCCAGGGTGCGTCCGTGGTTATCGGACAAGGAACTTGAATTGCTCGCGCGAGATGGAATGCGCAGTTACATGCGGTATTGGTGTGAAGCATTTCGGTTACCCACTTATAGCCCAGCGCGCGTGAATGAATCATTTGAATTGATCGGTAAGGAACACCTAGATGCCACCATGAATGCCGGTCACGGAGCGGTCATGATCCCCGGCCACATGGCCAACTGGGATTTGGCGGGTGCATGGGCCACCCAGCGGTATGGAGCTCTGACCACCGTCGCCGAACAACTCAAGCCCAAAGATCTGTTTGATCAATTCCTCGCGTATCGGGAGTCATTGGGCATGGAGGTGTTGCCGTTGGGGGATCCTGACGTGATGCGAACACTGATCCGGCGTTTACGGAAGGGTCGTTTGGTCGCCTTGTTGGGGGATCGGGATCTGACGGACTCCGGGGTCCTTGTGGACTTTTTTGGCGGGAAGGCTTCATTCCCCGCCGGGCCGGCGTTGCTGTCGCTTATGACCGGAGCGCCACTGCACCCGGTCACCATGCACAACGAAGGCACCAGAACTGTTGGCATTGTGCACCCCAAAGTAGATATCCCCGAGGGGGTTCCGCGGGACGAGCAGATTCGCATTATGACCCAGCACACGGCTCGAGCGTTTGAGGTTGGAATCGCGGAACATCCGGAAGACTGGCACATGCTTCAGCGGGTCTGGGTTGAGTAAGTGGACGTGAACACATGAGCATCGTGGAAACCGAAGTGACGTCGCGTGTGCAGCGCATAGGAATTGTGTGTCCCTACTCGTGGGACGTGCCCGGAGGAGTGCGAAGTCATGTTGCAGATCTGGCAACTACCTTGCGGGAGCGAGGGTACTTTGTCAGCGTTTTGGCGCCGGTGGACAATCCCGAGCTGCTTCCAGAGTTTGTTGCCGACGGGGGAGCCCCGACCGCTGTGCCGTACAACGGTTCCGTTGCGCGGTTGAGTTTTGGAATCAGGGCGACACGTCGGGTTCGGCAATGGATCCGCCACGGGGATTTTGATGTCGTGCATATCCATGAACCATTAGCTCCGAGTTTGTCATTACTGGCGTGCTGGGCTGCTCAGGGTCCACTAGTTGCCACCTGGCATTCGTCGCAGGATCGATCACGGATTCTCAACGCCGGTTATTACATAGCGCAAACAGCCATGGAAAAAATTCGGGGGAGTATTGCGGTGAGTGAGGCTGCGCGCACAACTCTTGTCGAGCATGTTGGTGGCGATGCCGTGTTAATTCCCAATGGCGTTCGGGTGTCGGACTTCCGTGACCAAGAAGGTGTATCGGTGTCTGGTTCGCCGACCATCCTCTTTCTTGGGCGGATCGATGAACCGCGAAAGGGTTTGAGTGTGTTGATTGCGGCGGCCCCGCACATCCTTGCGCAACTGCCAGAAGTCACTTTTTCGATTGCCGGCCCAGGTGATCCTGAACCATTTCTTGCGGAGATCCCCGAGGACCTGCGGGACCGATTTGTCTTTCACGGGGGCGTCTCCGACGACCATAAACGTCGACTGCTGCACCAGGCTGACCTCTATGTCGCTCCACATACCGGTGGCGAGTCCTTTGGCATTGTGTTGGTGGAGGCCATGGCGGCAGGCACACCGGTCGTTGCATCAGACATTGCGGCGTTCTCCACTGTGCTCCAAGGTGGAGACTCCGGAGTCCTCTTCAACAATGGGGATAGCGAGGATTTAGCTCGAGCCTGCATCAGCATTCTGGGTTCCAGTGAGCAATGCCTGTCATTGGTGGAGAAAGCGAACCGGCGGGTCATGGACTTCGATTGGAACGTGGTTGTGAATCAGGTCATTGCGGTGTATGAATCGGTGCATACATCCCAGGAAAAAGTTACCGAAGATCTGCGAGGACAGATTGTGGGACGATTCGCCAAGAGAGGTGATCGGACGTGACGTGGTGGCTGATTGTGGCGACTGTGGTGATCATTGCGCTGATTCTCGTGTTGTATTTGGGCATGACAGCAGGAAGGCTAGATCGTCTGCATAAGCGAATCGACCTTGCTGAATCAGCGCTGGACGCTCACCTGCTCCGTCGCTCTGGAATAGCCGTTGAACTGGCTGCAAGTGGCTTAGTTGATCCAGCGACGTCCATCCTGCTGTCGGAAGCGGCGCACGCCGCACGTGTTTCCGTGGATCATTCGACCCCCGAACGAGACATTGCTGAATCGGAGTTGACCGAAGCGCTTAACGCGGCACTCGATCCAGACGACTATGCCTTTGTGTTGACTGAGCCTGGTGGTCCCGAAATCCTGGCGGAACTGTCCGCGGCAGTAACTCGGGTAGAACTCTCCCGCCGTTTCCTGAATGATGCCGTCCGGGCTTGTAGTCAATTGCGCAAGCAACGGGCCGTCCGGTGGTTTCACCTAGCTGGGAGAACACCATGGCCTCAGTTTCGGGATATGAATGACCACGTGGCAATTCCCTCGGTCTAGGTCGGCGCACTAGTCACACGGCAGCCTCGTCAGGCAATTCTTGCTCAAGGAACTACGATAAAGCCCCAAGAGCAGCACGCCTGCATCCACCGAAAAGCTCACCTTGAAGGATGTCCATCATGTCCAGCGAAGTCACAACAGGTACCAGCCGCGTCAAAAAGGGAATGGCTGAGATGCTGAAGGGCGGTGTGATCATGGATGTGGTGACACCTGACCAGGCAAAGATCGCTGAGGATGCTGGCGCAGTCGCTGTCATGGCCTTAGAGCGGGTGCCAGCGGATATTCGCGCCGAGGGTGGCGTGTCCCGCATGTCCGATCCGGACATGATCGACGGCATTATTGCGGCGGTCAGCATCCCCGTGATGGCTAAGGCTCGAATTGGGCATTTTGCTGAAGCACAGGTACTGCAGTCATTAGGCGTTGATTACATTGATGAGTCGGAAGTTCTTACGCCGGCGGACTACACCAATCACATTGATAAGTGGAAGTTCACTGTGCCGTTCGTCTGTGGCGCAACGAACCTCGGTGAGGCTCTGCGTCGACTGACTGAGGGTGCAGCCATGATTCGCTCGAAGGGCGAGGCGGGCACGGGCGATGTCTCCAATGCGGTTACCCACATGCGCCGTATTCGCGACGAAGTCACCCGCTTGGCATCCCTGCCAGAGGACGAGCTCTACGTGGCAGCCAAAGAACTTCAGGCTCCCTACGACCTGGTGGCCGAAGTTGCACGCACCGGGAGCCTCCCCACCGTGCTGTTTACCGCTGGCGGTATTGCCACACCGGCTGACGCTGCCATGATGATGCAACTGGGTGCGGACGGTGTGTTTGTCGGTTCTGGAATTTTCAAGTCCGGTAACCCCGCTCAACGGGCGAATGCGATTGTTCAGGCAACAACTCATTTCGACAACCCTGATGTCGTGGCCAAGGTCAGTCGTGGTCTGGGTGAGGCAATGGTGGGTATTAACGTTGCTGACATTCCAGTTCATCACCGCCTTGAAGAACGTGGCTGGTAGTTCGACGCACACTGTGGGTGATAAAACAGTTGGCGTCCTGGCGTTACAGGGTGGTGTGCGGGAGCACATCCAGTCACTGGAGCGTTGCGGCGTCCATGCAGTTCCGGTCAAGTCGATTGAGCAACTTTCGTTGATCGATGGTCTCGTTATTCCAGGTGGTGAATCAACAACAATTATCAAGCTGGCGACCCGCTACAACCTGGTCGAACCGATTCGAGCCATGGCTCGTAATGGAGTTCCGCTGATGGGTAGTTGCGCTGGCATGATTTTGCTCGCAGATCACATTGAAGGTGGAATCGAGGGCCAGGAAACTGTGGGGGGCATCGACATGGTGGTGCAACGAAATGCCTTTGGACGGCAAACGGAGTCATTTGAAGCCCCTGTCATATTGGAAGGTGACCCCGAACCATTTCCCGGCGTATTTATCCGTGCCCCTCTCGTCATGTCGCAGGGCCCAGCAGTTCAGGTGATCTCCACTATTGAGCAGGGACCCCACGCAGGTAGGATCGTGGGGATTCAACAGGGAAATCTGATGGCAACAGCGTTTCATCCTGAGCTCACTCCGGACAGTCGAGTGCACCAGATGTTCGTTGATCTTGTTCAGCAGAATTAACTTCTAAGGCGAGGTATTCATGAGTGGTCACTCCAAATGGGCGACAACCAAACATAAGAAGGCAGTGATTGATGCCCGGCGTGGAAAACTCTTTGCCAAACTGATTAAGAACATTGAAGTCGCAGCTCGACAGGGCGGTGGCGACATCAGCGGCAACCCGACACTTTATGACGCCATTCAAAAAGCCCGCAAGAGCTCCGTTCCCATGGACAATATTGATCGTGCCGTCAAGAGAGGCTCTGGCGCGGAAGCTGGGGGCGCTGACTGGCAGACCATCATGTACGAGGGGTACGGACCCAATGGTGTAGCAGTCCTGGTTGAATGCTTGACCGACAATCGCAACCGAGCAGCGTCTGAGGTTCGGGTTGCCATGACACGCAATGGTGGTTCCATGGCGGATCCGGGCAGTGTTTCCTACTTGTTTACGCGTAAAGGAGTGGTGCTGGTCAATAAGGCGTCTGATTCCGGTACCACCGTGTCTGAGGACGACATTCTCGGCGCAGTCCTCGATGCCGGCGCTCAAGAGGTGAATGACCTCGGCGAATCATTCGAAATTGTGTCTGAGGCTGGCGATGTAGTTGCAGTGAGAACTGCATTGCAGTCTGCAGGGATCGATTACGAATCGGCTGAGGCGACGTTCATGCCCAGTATGACCATTCCGCTGGATGAAGATGCAGCAAAGACACTATTCCGCTTGCTCGAGACCTTGGAAGACAGCGATGATGTCCAGAACGTGTACGCCAACTTTGATGTTTCAGATGAAGTAATGGAGAAAGTGAGCTCGTAATGGCTGGTGAGTCCGCAGGGAAGCAGCTGCGCGGTTGGGATGCTGCTACTTTCCGGACGGCTAGCGGTGATCCCACCATGCGCTCCACGGTAGTGGCCATGGCGGTCCTCGAAGAAAGCCCAGATTGGCCCCGACTCAGGGCGCGTTTGGAGCGCCTAACGCTATTCGCACCGCAACTGCGTATGCGGCCGCTCTATGGAATGTTGGGCGTATCGGCTCCTCGGTTAAGTGTGGACCCTGATTTCGATTTAGATTTTCATGTTCACCGGTACCGTCTACCAGAGAATGGCACCTGGGATGACGTACTGCGTGATGCCCGGCGAATAAGTCTGACCGATTTCGATTACAACCGTCCGTTGTGGGAGGCCACCCTCATTGAGGGGCTGCCCCATGGGCACGCCGTCTTTATGTTGAAGTTGCATCACTCCATTGCCGACGGCCAGGCAACCGTCATGATTGCATTAACTCTTTTTGAGTTATCTGCTGATCTAAATCCAGATGAACCAACTCCACCAGAGGCGCCGATCGGTGAAGATGTCAGTTGGCAGGAAGTATTTATGGCCAACACTCAGGACAACATTTCGCGCGCCGTGGGGTTAGTGAAAGGTGTTGTGGGTACAGGCGTCGAGGTAATCAAGGGAACTATTACTGATTTTGATTCAACTGTGAATAGGGCAATACAAACGATTGGTTCCGTTACTCGAGCCACCAGTGTCTACGACAAACCGTTATCTCCGTTGCTCGTTGAGCGGGGGACAACTTATACCTTTGGAACGCTGGAACTGCCCTTCGAAACTATTCGGCGTAGCGCAAAATCCCAAGGCATGAGCGTTAACGATGCCTTTATGGCAGCGGTTATGTCGGGAATACAGGCCTATCACCAGAGGCATGGCAGCAGTGCGGAGTCGCTCCGAGTCAATGTCCCGATTTCACTTCGCGGAGATGCCGGTGACCGTTCAGGCCAGGCATCAAATGCAGTAGCCATTGCTCGCTTCCCCATGCCGGTTGCCGGGCTCGGAGTGCGTGAACTCATGGAACAGGCTCATGAACTCGTGGCTCAGTGGCGTGCTGAGCCGGCCATGCGGTTAGCAGATCCGCTGGCGGAGGTCAGTTGGTTTGTCCCCGTACCCATGTTGGCCCACGCGGCTAAGGCATCAGATGTTACGACCAGTAACGTGCCGGGACCACCCATTCCTATCTATTTAGCCGGTGCCCGCATGATTGCCGCTTATCCGCTGGTGGCCACGATCGGTGCCGCAATTAACGTCACCATGGTCACCTATGACGGTCACGCGTTTATTGGGGTCAGTACCGATGACCGAGCAGTGAAAGATCACACGGAATTGATGCATGATCTGCGCGCCGGATTCCATGCTGTGACAGTCCTGCCCGATACTCTCTAGGCACTGGGGTTGTCCCAGGTAGGCGAACAGAGAGCGATCTAGCTGGGAGTTGGACATCATGCGAGTAATGGGCATTGATCCCGGGCTAACGCGATGCGGGGTGGCCGTCGTGGAGGGGATGCCTGGCCGGTCGGTTGATGCGCTCCATGTAGGCGTGATCACCACAAGTGCCAACGCGGATTTATCTGACCGATTGACCAAACTCCATGGCGAACTGGAGCAGTTGATCATTGCATTCAACCCAGAGTTCATCGCTATTGAACGTGTCTTTAGCCAGCACAATGTTCGCTCAGCCATGGCAACAGCTCAGGCGGCGGGAATTGGGCTGTTACTAGCCGGTCAACGAAATATTCATGTGGCCATGCACACGCCAACCGAGGTGAAAGCCGCGGTGACAGGCAGTGGGCGTTCGGACAAAGCGCAGGTAGCCGCCATGGTGACCCGTATTGCCCGCTTATCCTCTCCTCCTAAGCCGGCAGATGCCGCTGACGCGTTGGCTATCGCTATTACCCAAGTGTGGAGAGGTAGCGCACAGCGTCGTATTGCGCGGGCTGTGGGTGCCCGCCCATGATCGCCTTTATCCGGGGAGAAGTGTGGAAAGTAGGTGTGGATCACCTGATCGTTGACTGTGGACCAACGGGAGTGACCGTCCATTGCCCGCCGGCTACGGCGCTCGGAGTACGGATCGGTGATCACATCGTGTTGCATACATCCATGGTGGTGCGGGAGGATTCATGGACTCTCTACGGATTTGAATCGGAAGAGGAAGTATCCCTCTTTGACATGGTGCAGACCGTCAGTGGCATTGGGCCGCGCATTGCACTGGCTGTTATTTCGACGCTGTCTCCCATGGAATTGCGCCGCGCTATTGCCAGCGAGAATACGGCTGCATTAACCAAAATTTCGGGGATTGGTGCTAAAGGTGCATCCCGCATGGTTCTGGAACTCAAGGACAAGGTGGGCGCTGTATCGACGTCGGGAGCTGCCGTGTCGGCGTCCGTCAACGCCTCGTGGCGGGTGGCGGTTGCAGATGCTCTCGGGTCATTAGGCTGGACGCGTCGTGAGGCGGATCTTGCTGTGGACCGGGTAGCCGAATCAGTTCCAGATCTGGTTGATGCAGCTGATCCTGACATTAGTGCGCTACTCAAGGTTGCTCTGCGTTCATTGGATCGCTCATGAGTGACTCCGTCACTTTCGATCAGGCCTACCCGGATGACTCGGCTATTGAGGGTGCATTACGTCCCAAGTCCTTGTCAGAGTTCATTGGACAAGACCGAGTCAAAGCCCAATTGGG
>JAIOWY010000055.1:0-10167 GCA_021741845.1 Candidatus Nanopelagicales bacterium | reverse complement strand
GACCTGATTGAGCAGATGCGTGTGGGTGCTGTCACCGAGTTAACCCGCTTGGCCGCTGAATTGGACAGCACTGACGTTCAGGTGGTGGTGGAAATCGGAACGCCGAGTGGACTGCTGCTCACCGCCTCCGACACGGCGGCCCTTCTTGTGCTCGGATCACGCGGTCGTGGTGGCTTCGCTGACCTTCTCCTGGGGTCGGTGGGGACGCAGGTGGCTTCACATGCAAGTTGCCCCGTTGTCGTTATGCGGGACGAGGCGCGCACCGATGCCCAGGACGTTGTTGTTGGAATCGACGGATCACCACATTCCGTTGCCGCCTTGGAGTTCGCTTTCGCTATTGCCAGCCGTCGCGGATGGAATGTGGTCGCCGTGCATGCCTGGGATGTTCCGTCCTACGACCTGATCGTTTCCCCCGACGGTCCCGTACCTATTCCTTTGGAAAATGTCGCTGACGACGAAGTCCGCCTGGCCGCAGAAATGTTGTCCGGCTTTAGTGAGGACTACCCTGACGTCACCATCACAGAAAGCTTGATTCGCTCTCCGGCCGTGCAAGCACTCCTCGAAGCTTCAACAAACGCTGCTCTCATTGTTGTCGGTACCCGGGGTCGCAATGCGGCCCTCGGTGCACTGCTGGGCTCGGTGAGCAATGGCGTGTTGCACAAAGCCCATGTTCCCGTCGCCGTTGTGCCCCTGCCGGAGCCGGAACTGGAGGCAGCATGACAACAACAGCCCACCAGACCGTGCAGGACATCATGTCCGCGCCGGTATTGACCATTGAATTAAGTGATTCCTTGTGGGATGCCTGGCAAATGCTGAGTGTGTCCGGCTTACGGCACCTTATTGTTGTGGGCCGCGACGGCGAGTGCTTGGGCGTGATCAACGACCGACAGATCCTGGCGGAAATGCCGGCCACCGAGGAGCACCTGGGCATCATCTCCGTGCAGAACGTTATTGGTCAGGCATCCACAATTTTCCTCACGCCGAT
Source organism: Candidatus Nanopelagicales bacterium (assembly GCA_021741845.1). GTDB lineage: Bacteria > Actinomycetota > Actinomycetes > S36-B12 > S36-B12 > UBA4592. Next base: position 9,182 of record JAIOWY010000055.1, on the reverse strand, counting down.
TCACACACCGCAACAGGCGGCCGCTCTCATGCGCGAACACGATCTTGAGGCCATGCCCGTGTGCACCGAGGACGGGAAAATCGCAGGAATTCTCACCCAGACCGACCTCGTGAACTGGATTAGCTAGCCCATTAGAGTGGGCGGGTGCCCGAGGAACAGCAGGACAACACCAACCAACGCCTTGTCTGGATCGATCTCGAAATGACAGGTCTCAGCGTGGACAACGATGAAATTGTTGAGATTGCCGCCATCGTGACCGATGCCGAACTCACTGAACTCGATGCAGGCATCTCGCTGGTGATCAAACCAAGTCAAGAGGCGCTCAACAACATGGATGACTTTGTCACCGGGATGCATAAAGATTCTGGGCTCATGGCTGAGCTCGATTCGGGTATCACCCTCGAGGCCGCCCAGACCCAAGTCCTCGAATACATCAAGAGCCACGTGCCCGAACCCAACAAGGGCCACCTTGCCGGTTCCAGTGTTTATGTTGACCGCGGTTTCCTCGCCAAATACATGCCCGACATTGATCAGCATTTGCATTATCGGCTTATCGATGTTTCCAGCATCAAAGAACTTGCCCGGCGCTGGTATCCCAAGGCTTACTTCAACTCCCCTGAAAAAACCGGGAATCACCGGGCACTGGCTGACACTCGAGAGTCCATCGCAGAGTTGCGCTACTACCGCGAGGCCATCATGGTCGCCGCCCCCGGTCCTGACGGAACCCAAGCAAAAGAGATCGCAACCAACCACGTTGTCGAACACAACTAACCCATCGCTAGACTCTGCTGGCTAGGTCTTCACCCCTGACGAATGTACAGAGATGAACACCTAACGCGGTGGGTGTAGCTCAGCTGGTAGAGCGCTGCGTTGTGGTCGCAGATGCCGCGGGTTCAAGTCCCGTCACTCACCCCAATTATTTCAGGCCCGGAGTCCAACTCGTCAGACTCAACCCCCAGAATCCGCTGCCGCAACGATCACCGATCGCTGACCGCTCAGCCCAAGATCTCCGCGGATAATCCCGGGTAGGAGCCAAATCCCCTGTCAAAAGTCACGATGGTCGCTCGCTGTGCGATGGCGGAGCCTGCCAGCAGCGCTTCAGGCACTCGGCACGGAGCAAGTTTGAGGGTCCGAGCAAATTCGGCAAATACCACAAAGGCGGCAGCAGGATGACCCAACACGTTGGCTTGGCTCGCGTCGAGCCAGCCTGATAGCAAGGCAGCAGCCGAGGAACTCGATTCAGGGTCTTGCCACACATCGAGCATCAGTATTCGCATGGAGGACGCCAGCACCTCCGTTGGGGCAATGAATGAGTGACCGCCCGTAGCCGCGTTTTCCAGAAAATTCAGAGCTTCAACGTGATGCGGATGGTCCGCCCTTACCGAAGCCACGACGACGTTCACGTCAGGCAGATAGACCGTCACGTCTGAGAAATTCCTCGATCACTACCTCGATCATCTGCGCCATAAAGGAGGTCATACATCTGATCGGGGTCAGTCAGGTCGACGCCCGGCCTCAGGCCTCCCGATCGCGATGACACGGGGAATGGCACCCGCGCCACCTCGCCGGGCTGGTCAAGTAGTCGCCTCAACGACTCCTCGACAAGGCTGGTGACGGTGTCTCCTCGCCGAGCGGCCTCCATCTTCACCGCTTGATACAGATCATCGGAGATATTCAGGGTTGTCCTCACCCGAGGCAGATTAGCATATATCTGCTCATATATATGCCTGTGTTGATGGCACCCGAGAGTGGCCCGTCACTGAACTTGCAGAACACCTCCGCATTCGGCTCACCACAACCCAGGCGAAGCCGCACAACTCCTTAATGGGGAGAGTTTCGATTCCCGCGCATGTGGCGCCATGCGCCCGTGGACCACAGTGCGAGCACAACAAGAAGTGGTTGAAATAGCAGACGAATAAAACGCGCCGCGTCCGAATCCAATCCAAAGGCGTCAGTTTGGGTGACAAATTGCGAAATGTTTCCGGGGAAAATAATGATGAAGAACCCAGCGGTGAGCCAGCCCACTAATACTCGCTGTCGAGGAAGCGCCATTAATGCAACGGCCAGGGAAATCTCCACGACACCGGAGATGTAGACAACGACTTCAGCATTGGGCATCCATGGAGGTACCTGCGCAGTGAACTCTGCCGTGTTAATGAAATGTCCAATGCCGGCGAACAGAAGAATCGCCGCCAACACGATCCGCCCGAGCACGGTGATCGTCATGACTCTCACCTTACGGGGCTCGATGCACTGATTAGCGCGTTGCGACCGGCGCAACGAGCGCGTTGTCGGTATGCGAATCGAGTCCGGCCGAGCGCCGTAACCCGCGACCCCCTGTTACTGCGAGGACAATTCCAAATACAGCCGCGCCGACCAGCACAATCATGGTTCCAGAAGGAACGCCGGCGTAATAACTGGCATACATACCAATGAGCCCGCTGAGGGTTCCCACAATTGTGCTGATCAACAGCATTTTGGAGAACGAGTCGGTGAGCATGCGGGCAACAACGGCGGGAATCACAAGCATGGCAGCGACGAGGGTCACACCAATAACTGTCAGTGTTGCCAGAATCGACAGCGACAAAATGATCATGAGATACGCATCGGTGCGATTAACACGAACACCGGAGACGTCCGCAACCTCAGGATCAAAGGTCATGAACAACAATGCGCGGTAACGGAAAAACACAAACAGCCCAGCGATTGCTGAAATGACCGTGAGCCCCACCATCTGGGTCACGGAAATGCCGAGGATGCTGCCAAAGAGCGCGCTCTCAAAGGAAGGGCCGCTGTTTCCAAACTTGGCAAAGAGCGCGACACCGAGGGCGAAAGAAGCAGTTGTGATCACACCAATGGCAGCATCCGCGCCGACCCGACTGCGTTTCGCCACCGAGGTAATGGCAAGTGCTGAGGCAATACCCCAGAGTCCTGCGCCGAGTAAATAAAACTGCGCAGCGAATAACTGCGCAGCGGCGAAACCACCAAAGATTGAGTGGGAGAGACCGTGGCCGATATAACTCATGCCACGCAACACAATGAACACACCAATGAAGCCGAGGAGCGCACCGGACAGACTCGCGACAAAAAGACCTTTTTGAAAAAAGGCAAAGGACAGTGGTTCTAGGAGGGTGTCCATGTCAACCGACCCGTTCATTTGTTCGGGGCTCATTTGTTCGGGGTTCATTCATTCGGGGTTCACGCATCTCGTCCACCACAACCCGCATGCCCAAATGTTCCAGGACCTCCATGCGAGCACCGAATGTTTCCTCCAGTACTTCGGGTCGAATCACATCGGTAGAACTGCCGTTCGCCACGATCCTGTGATTAACGCAGATCAGATGCGGGAGGTGGGTGGCCATGCCGTTCAGGTCGTGGGTGGTGAGCACGATCGCTACACCGTCTTCATGGAGATCGGCGAGCAAGTGCAGGACATCGTGCCGGGTGGAGACATCTACTCCACTTGTTGGCTCGTCAAGAAGGAGTAACTGCGGGTCACGCAGGAGCGCTCGGGCCAGGAACATGCGCTGTTGCTGACCACCGGAGAGACTGCGAATGTGGCGCCCCGCGAGTTGCGCTATTCCGAGGCGATCGAGTACCCGGGCCACCTCACGCTTCTCCCCCGCGCTCGCCCACGGCAATCGGCGTCCCTGGGTGCGGGACATGAGGACACATTCCTCCACCGTGATGGGGAAGTTCCAGTTCACTGTTTCGAGTTGCGGTACGTACGCGATGCGCAGATCTGGGGCTGTGGCAATAGTGCCGCCACGTGGTGCGAGTGTGCCCAGCAGTAACCGCAACAGCGTGGTTTTGCCGGCACCAGACGGGCCGACAATCCCGGTGAATTGATCCTCACGAACCGTTAACGAGACGTCAGACAGGACAATGCTGTGGTCGTAACCCGCGGAGACTTGCTCGAGCGTAATGAGTGCCGGGCCAACACCTGTTCCGGTCACTGGGGGTAAACCGCGTTGTCCTCGATCGGACTGGTGATGTCGACGGCGTCGATGGCGGTCGATGTCCCGCCTAAGCCCTTGATCATGGTGGCGAAGTTGTACTGCATGAGCCCCAGCCACGAGTGATTCTGCTCGCCGGGTGCGCCGGGGAGGTCATCGTCACGCAGTGAATCCTCGTAGCGCGCTCCCGTGGCGCGACCAATTTCTTCCAAAATGGGCGAGGGGAAAACTTCAGATCCGAAGATAGTGGTCACGTTCTCATTCTCTACCTGTCGAATCAAGTCCGCGACTTCACTGGGCGTGGGCTCGGCAAAGTCACCGGGCTGCACAGCACCGATCACGGTCCACCCAAAGTTCTGAGCAAAGTAGGCATACGCATCGTGATAGGTCAGCAGTTTGAGATTGCCGTCGGGCACTGTTTGCTGATCCGCTCGAACCGCATCCGCTAACTCCTGGGCCTGCGCCGCGAAAGAGTCATAATTCGCCGCGAACGTGTCGGCGCATTCGGGTGCGCGCTCTGTCAGGAGATCGCGAATGATCGCTGCGTATTCGATCGCGTAGGTGGGGTCAGTCCACAGATGGGGATTGGGCTTGCCGTCTTCCTCGGGGAAGGAGAAGTCGTAGAGATATTCCGATTCGGGGAGGGACAGTGTGCCCAACTCCACGATCTCGGCGCCGTCCTTGAGATTGGCGGCGGCTAATTCCATGGTGGGGTCTTCTAATTTCAGCCCATTCACCAGAACCAGATCAGCAGAGCTGACTAGTTCCGCGACCTGGGGTGCTGGCTCAAAGGTATGACTATTGGTGCCTTCCGGGACGATCCCCTCAATGACCACACAGTCACCCCCCACCCGTGAAGCAATGGAGGTAATGGGCGACACGGTGGTCGCGATCAGCAGCTGCTCGGAGCCGGTGGCGGCATCTTGGTCGCTACTTTGGGCGGAACAGGCGCTCAGCAGCAGGGCGCTGCCGGCCAGGGCAATGAGGAGATTGTGTCGCATGGAGACATCTTATAGACATACTTCTGTATTTGCGAATTCTTTGCAATAGTAGATATTCTACCGTCTTGACATAAATTTCTACCATGGTAGAAATAGGACATGTCGTTGAACATCAAGAACCCGGAAACCCATGATCTTGCCCGGGAACTCGCCGCTCGGCTCAACACCACGGTCTCCGGTGCCGTCCGTATTGCCGTGCAGGAATGCCTTCAGAACCATCCGGAGATGCACCCGGTCGCCGACCGAATTGTTCGAATGCGCGCCATTGCGACACGGGCCGCCGACCGAGTTCATGCCACCCCCGGACCCGATCTGCATCAGGTCATGAACAGTCTCTACGACAGTGACGGATTGCCCACTTCGACATCGATTACCCCATGATCCTTTTACCCCATGATCATTGACTCATCTGCCGTGGTCGCCGCCCTCGCGGGTGAACCCAATTCGGAGTCGTTGATTCACCGGATCGCCAATGCGGACCACCCGCGAATTTCAGCCGCCACCTATGTGGAGATAGGCGTGGCACTTGATTCGCGACACGATCCAGTGTTGTCACGCTCGCTTGATGAATTCCTCGCCGTAGCCGCAGTCACGGTGGAACCGGTGACGGCTGAACAGGCCCGCATCGCGCGAGATGCCTACCGCGATTTTGGCAAAGGAAGCGGACACCCCGCGCAATTGAATTATGGCGATTGCTTCTCCTATGCACTGGCTAAAGATGCAGACCAACCGTTGCTCTTTGTCGGGACTGATTTCACCCATACGGACATTTCACCTCAACCGCTCTAGCTATTCCGCGCTCACCAGCCGACATGCGCGGTGGTCAATCTGAATTACAGTGCGAGTATGCGCTTCCACCGGTTGATCCGACACCGTTCTCTCGTGGGGCTCACTGCGCTCGCAGCGGCACTTGTCTTCAGCTCCACTGCCCTTCCCGTCAGAGCATCGACAATTGGCAATTCAATCCCCGAAGCCATGGAGCGCGAGTACACCGGCACCGACCTCACCGTTGGAAAATCATTTAGCTCCACCTCGGCGTATACCAAACACCGCATTACCTATGAATCGGGCGGGCTCACTATTTCCGGGATCATGATCAAACCCCGTGGCTCGGGTCCGTTTCCCGTTGTTGTGCTCGGTCACGGATATATAGATCCCGACTCGTATTGGAGTGGACAGGGATTCCGGCGTGAACAGGATTGGCTCGGCAAAAACGGGTATGTGGCACTGCACGTGGATTACCGCAACCACGCCAAGTCCGACAAGGATCCGAATAACGATCTCTCCATGCCTTTGGGTTATGCCGAAGATGTCATTGGCGCTGCATTAGCGGTGAAGGATTCGAATTACTCCTACCTGGATAAAAACAAGGTCGCCCTGCTGGGTCGTTCCATGGGAGGCGGCGTTGCCTTCCAGGCACTGGTAATTCAACCTGGTGTTTTTGACGCCGCGATTGTTTATGCAGCAACGAGCACGCTCGCCGCAGATAACTTCAATAAATGGCAGCGCAATGATTACCCGATCGGGAAGCAAATATTGAAGAAGTACGGAACACCGAAAGAGAACCCGGAGGTCTGGCGCGACATGTCCTCCAGATATTTCTTTTCCCAGATCACCGAACCGGTACTCATGATTCACGGGACCAAGGACGAGAGCTGCAACATTTCCTGGGCCAGAGCCACGCACCGCGCACTGCAGCGAAGTGGTGTTGATGTGACGTACGTGGAATATCCCGGTGCGCCGCACTATATGTATGGTGAATGGAATGACTCGATTAAGCGGGTAGGCAAGTTCCTTCAGAAGAACTTAGCCTGAGTATGGCAACCTGTATCCATGACTGAGAGTCAACACATGCAGGATCAACAGGTGTGGGATCACCTCCTCAATGGGAGTGATAAGTACATTTCCCTAGGAACACGCAAACGCGACGGCAGCGTTGTGCGAACGCCCGTGTGGTTTGTGACCAAAGACTCCGAACTGATCGTGACAACTCACGGCTCATCAGGAAAAGCAAAGAGGGTGCGGAACTTTCCAGAAGTGGATCTGGCCGTCTGTGACATGCGTGGCAATATCAAAGGTCCAATAATCTCGGCCGCGGCTCAACAAATACCCGATAGCAACCCCGATATATTCATGAGTCTCTTCAAGAAGAAATACGGACTGATGTTTCGAATCATGTCAATACGCGGCTCCAATGATCGAGCATTCATCCGCATCTCCCGCGACGGATTTACATCATGACCAGCACTGGCTCGGTCATTGCGATAGTTCAAGCGCGCATGGGGTCAACTCGACTACCCGGCAAAGTGCTCTCCGATCTAGCCGGCGCCCCCATGCTGCAGCGACAACTTGAGCGGGTGCAACGCGCAACAACCCTCGATCAGATTGTGGTGGCAACTTCTGATGATCCGTCGGACGATCCCATCGCGGAATTATGCGTGACGTTAGGTATCCCGGTTTTCCGAGGCGACCTCAACGATGTTCTGTCTCGGTTTGCGGGCGCCATCAGTGAATTCAAACCCGAAACCGTTGTTCGCATCACGGCCGACTGTCCACTCATGTCACCGACCGTTATCGATTCGGTTGTCAACACGTTTAACGAGGCAGATGTTGATTACCTTTCCAACACACTGCAGCCCACTTTCCCCGACGGTGTCGATGTCGAAGCTGTGCGTGCCGATGTCCTATTAGATTTGTCTGCAACAAGTACGGACTTGGCAGAGCGCGAACACGTGACATTGGGTGTTTATCGCCAACCAGATAAATACTCCGTCGCTAACTTTTCCGGCATTGTTGACCTGTCAGATTTGCGCTGGACCGTGGACAATCCCGGAGACTTCGAATTCGTTCAGTGGGTTTACGAACAGCTCCTGCCAGATAATCCGCGATTCGATATCGACGATGTCCTGGCGCTCCTGGAGTCGAACCCCGGTCGATCCCGCACCAGTGCCGATTCCCAGCGCAACGCTGCCCTGAACGGCCTCGACACGGGCGCCATGTTGCATCCAAATTAGTTGAATGATAAACTTCTTTTATACATTGTTGACAAGGAGCATTCAATGCCTGCCGTAACTGCTGACACTTTGACCCTTCCCCGCTTTGACATCCCCCTCGAAGCACGTTCTCGCACGGTCAAGCGGATTACCACCGCTCCCCAAGGTCACGAGGGTGAAGGATTCCCCGTTCGCCGCGCTTTTGCGATGATTGATCAGAGCGATCTGGACCCCTTTATTCACATGGACCAAATGGGCGAAGTGGAATACGCACCGGGTGAACCCAAGGGAACCCCCTGGCACCCGCACCGCGGCTTTGAGACATTCACCTACTTAATTGACGGTCAGTTCATTCATCAAGACTCCAACGGCGGCGGCGGAATCATTGACTCAGGCGGCACGCAGTACATGACCGCCGGTGACGGAATCTTGCACATTGAAACCCCACCCGAGCACCTTGTGCTCTCCGGTGGTCTCTTCCACGGCGTGCAATTGTGGATCAACTTGCCCAAAGACAAGAAGCGGATCGCCCCGCAGTATCAGGATCTGCAGGGAGTTGACTCCTCCTTGATCTCCAGCACAGATGGCGGCGCCCTTGTTCGCGTACTGGCTGGCTCCGTCGGTGACTTCGCGGGACCCGGTATCTCCCACACTCCCCTCGCCATTACGCACATCACCGTGGCGCCGGGAGCAGAAGTGGAGATTCCGTGGCGCACTGATTTCAACGCTCTGGCGTACGTCCTCGCCGGCTCTGGTTACGTGGGTTCGGAACTGCGGCCCATTTCGACTGGCCAGATGGCAGTACTGATGGACGGCGACACGGTCAAACTTCGCGCCGCCGACACCCAGGAATCAAGGTCGCCGAATCTGGAGGTTTTCCTGATCGGTGGCGTACCCCTGCGCCAACCGGTCTTTCAGTACGGTCCCTTTGTCATGTCGACCAAGTCGGAGGTTATTGAAGCCTTTGAAGACTTCCAAGCCGGTCGCTTTGGTCACATACCCGCTGATGCGATTCAGTCGTATCGCCCTCACTAAACCCAGACCTACTGACCGGCCGGGACGTCGGTCACGTTTCTGACTTGACTTAGCCCCGCCCGCGCGGAATATTCATTCTCTTGGCCGGAGCGGTATTCGGCCCCTGCACACCAAAGTTGAGGAATCGTGGGATCACTGTGGCAATTGCGCCACTTCAAGAAGTTGCTCTCGGCTCGCACCATCAGCAATATTGGTAA
>JAIOWY010000054.1:0-10340 GCA_021741845.1 Candidatus Nanopelagicales bacterium | reverse complement strand
TCACTGTTGCGTTCCATGCAGCCAGATAATTTCGAGGATATTTCCGCCGTACCGGCGTTGTACCGACCGGGACCCATGGGTGCAAATGCACACAATGACTATGCGGACCGCAAGAACGGTCGGAAGCCTGTTGTCCCCATACATCCTGAACTGGAAGAACCATTGTCAGAGATCCTGGGTGATACATACGGCTTGATCGTGTACCAGGAGCAGGTCATGGCCATTGCCCAGCAATTGGCCGGCTACTCGTTGGGTAAGGCAGATTTGCTGCGCCGGGCCATGGGCAAAAAGAAGAAATCCATCTTGGAAAAGGAGTTTGTTCCGTTTAGCGATGGAATGAAAGAGAAAGGTTTTTCCGAGCCGGCGATTAACAAGTTATGGGAGGTGCTGGTTCCCTTCTCGGATTACGCCTTCAATAAGGCGCACACGGCGGGGTACGGGCTCGTCTCCTACTGGACCGCCTACCTCAAGGCTAATTACCCAGCTGAGTACATGGCTGCACTCCTGACCTCCATGTCCGACGATAAAGATCGATCGGCAATTTACTTGAATGAGTGTCGACGCATGGGAATCAAAGTTCTTCCTCCTGATGTGAATGACTCTGATGCTCACTACACACCACGAGGTACAGATATTCGTTTTGGTCTCACCGCTATCCGAAACATTGGGTACAACGTGGTGGAGTCGATTGTCTCAACGCGTGAGAGAGTCGGAAGATTCACCGATTTCCACGATTTCATTGCCAAGGTGGACGTGGCCGCGTGTAATCGTCGAGTAGTTGAGTCTTTGATCAAGGCAGGGGCTTTTGACAGTTTGGGACATACCCGCAAGGGGTTAGCGTCCGTGCATGAACAAGTGATTGATACAGCAGTGGAGATCAAACGTTCAGAAGCCGTTGGACAATTTGACCTCTTTGGTGGACTGACTGATTCCGGCGATGCTCAACTCTTTGAACGACCTGAGATTGGGATTGCAGAATGGGACAAAGGTGTCCTATTGGCTCATGAGCGAGACATGCTGGGCCTTTATGTCTCGGATCACCCGCTCATCGGCATGGAGACGGCCCTGGCCCAGATTTCTGATCGCAGTATTGCCTCGGTCATCGTCGATGAAAACCTTGATGGGGCAGTAGTCACCCTCGGTGGGTTGGTCACTGCGGTGCAACGGAAAACCACTAAAAAGGGTTCGGCGTGGGCGATCATCACCCTCGAAGATCTTGAGGGCACGATTGAGCTGATGGTATTCCCACAAAGCTATGCATCCTTTGGGGCGCTATTAGTTGAGGATTCCATTCTGGTTATTCGTGCTCGTGTCGACCGAACGGACGACGACGGTTTACGGGCCGTTGCCCTCGAGATTTCCGCACCTGATCTCTCTGCAGCCCCGTCCGGACCTGTTCGGTTGTCCCTTGCAGCGTCGCGATGCGTCCCACCGCTGGTAGCTCGATTGAAAGCTGTACTGGCCGAGCATCCAGGAACCACGGAAGTTCAATTACATCTGACGGGTGGAACGACCACTACCGTGATGAAACTAGACGACCAATATCGCGTGACACCGACTCCTTCGCTATTCGGTGACCTCAAGGCCCTGCTGGGTGCATCGTGCCTGATGTAACGCGCGCCCACGAGGAAACACATATTCGTCGCGGGCGCAACGCGCTGACCGTCGCAGTGGCTGGTGCGGTCGTGGGGTTGTTGTCCGGCGCCGCCCTAGGGGTCATGTGGTGGGCATTGGCGCCGCGGGTCAGCATTGTTGTCGTCGAAGGTGGATTAAAGACCGATGGGTTTCAGCCACAGGAATATCTCGCGGCGGACATCGCATTTGGGGCCATTGCCCTGGTTGCCGGCTTCTTTATTACCGTCGGGCTTGTCTATATGCGACGTGACCACCTTGTAGCCACGCTCGGAGCCGCGCTTCTGGCATCTGTCCTAGGAACTGTGAGCATGTGGTTTGTTGGAACTCGGCTCGGTTCAGTAGATCTGGAGTCGGTAAGTCTGCCCGATGCATCCATCATTGAAGGGCCACTCGAAGTTCACATGTCGGGTATTTTCCTTGTGTGGCCATTGACGGCTTCGGTCATTATTACGGTCATGGCTTTGTCTGACTTCATTCACTCGTTGAGGAACCGTTCGCTGCAATCGGAGCCCGAATAGCCTGTAGAGCTGCCTGCAAATGATCTGCAGGAATTTCTATTTCCAATCCGCGGCGACCACCGCTAATAAAAATGCTTTGATGATTCCACGCACTGCTGTCGATAGCAGTGGGTAAGGATTTTTTCTGACCCAAAGGGCTGATTCCTCCCACTACATATCCGGTCACTCGTTGCGAATCGGAAATGGATGCTGGTTCAAGTTTGCGCAGTCCGAGGGAATGAGCAAGTTTCTTCGGACTGATATCCCACGAGATCGGTGACACGCCGATAACAAACGAATTCCCCGTGGAGAAGACAATTGTTTTGAAAACCCGCAAGGACTCGGTCCCCATGGCAATCGCAGCTTCCTCGCCGAAGTGACGATCAGCGGTGCTGTCAAATCTGTGTACCTGATACGCGTACCCCAGTGCATCGAGAACGGAAGTGGCCGGCGTTGCTGAGGAAGTCGCCATATTGCTAGTTCGCAGATGGCGTTTGATTGAAAAGATCAACGGCAGGTATGGAATGCAATGCGCTAATCAAGGCGGTCTCGCGGTGGAGGAGACGCCGGGCAATTGTCAACCGTTCATGGGGGGACATGGCGCTGAGCATTTCCTGTCGTTCAGCGGTTGGTACAACAATCGCTGCCGTGAGGAGATAGCTGACAACACTGGGGTCATCAGGCATGTCGTTGATTGACGCAATTGCTTCGTCGAGTTGACCCGATAAAGCTGCCCGGTAGGACACGAAATCAGCGACCGCGAGCTGAGTCAAGCGTTCAAGTTCAGGCGTGACGGGCTCTGCCAGATCGGAGATCCAACGAACGTGCGCTCGAAGCAGAGGTGCGCTGGTGTCGAGTGATTCAATGTAGAAGCGACGCGACCCGGTAGTGACAATGTCGAATCGACCGTCAGGGGTTTCCTCCGATTGGCGCAGCACAGTCGCGGTGCCGATTCGATGCAGGGCATTAATGCCGTCCCGCTCGATGCTCGAGCCATCTTTGGTGGCGACAATCCCGAATTCACGGGATTCTTCGTCCTCCATGGCCAGCAACTCTTTGACCAAACCGCGGTATCGGGGTTCAAAAATGTGGAGGGGAAGTACAAGCCCGGGCACCAGTACCGTGTTGAGCGGAAAGAGTGGCAGGGACGGGTTCATGGTTAGAGACTAAACTCTGAAGTGTGATTCGGCTTCTTGACCTGCGAGAAAACCATGCGAATCCGCGAACGGTCGTTCCGCGGGCGCACATGGACGTTGCTGACGCCCAAGATCGAATCGTCCCCATTGTGGCGGATATTCGCGAGCGGGGAGCGCTCGCCGTAGCTGACTGGACCCAGCGCCTTGATGGAATTACCCCGCCATCTCTTCGGGTTCCCCCTTCCTTGTTGGAGGAGTCCGCGCAGGCTCTCGATCCTGAAGTGCGCGCCGCCCTCCTCGAGGCAATTCGCCGAACACGCATAGTTCATGCAGACCAACAGCGACGGGATCTCACCACCGAAGTTGTTCCTGGTGGCTCGGTCACTGAACGGTGGCTTCCCGTTGAGCGGGTCGGTTTATATGTGCCCGGTGGTCGAGCTGTGTATCCCAGCAGCGTGGTCATGAACGTCGTGCCAGCGCAAATAGCTGGAGTCGCGTCGATCGCGGTTGTTTCACCCCCCCAAAAGGATCACGGCGGGTGGCCGCACCCCACGATCATGGCTGCCTGTCATCTCCTGGGTATAGACGAGGTGTACTCGGTTGGCGGAGCACAGGCTGTTGCCATGCTCGCGTATGGAGTCGCTCTTCCTGACGGTGATTGTCTGCCAGTCGACCTCGTGACGGGACCGGGAAATATTTATGTCACGGCCGCTAAGCGAGCTCTGCAGGGAGTCATTGGTATTGATTCCGAAGCGGGTCCCACCGAGATTGCCATTCTGGCCGACTCCACCGCCGATCCGCGCCATGTTGCCGCCGACCTCATCAGTCAAGCCGAACATGACGTCCTTGCCGCGGCGGTACTGGTCACTCCGGATCTTGACCTAGCTCAGGCAGTCAGTGCTGAGTTGGACATACGCGTACCTCGGACAAAGCACTCAGAGCGTATAACTGAGGCCTTGAAGGGGGAGCAGAGCGCAATTATTGTGGTGCGCGACCTCGATCAAGGGCTGGCTGTGATTGACGCCTATGCGGCTGAGCATTTAGAGATCCATACCGAACATGCACGCGATATTGCGCTCCGTGTGAAGAACGCCGGTGCGATCTTTATTGGGACCTATGCACCGGTTTCATTGGGTGACTATTGCGCAGGATCAAATCACGTTTTGCCGACAGCCGGATCTGCACGCCACTCGTCTGGCCTTTCGGTTCAGAGTTTCCTGCGAGGGATTCATCTGATTGAGTATTCCGCTGATGCACTGCAGGATGTGTCGCCACATGTTGTCGCTCTGGCCTCCGCAGAAGACTTACCCGCACACGGGGAAGCGGTTCTCGTGCGGCACGAGCCATGACCGATTTCACTCTGCCTCTGCGCGAGGATTTAATCGGAGAGTCGCCCTATGGTGCCCCCCACGATCACGTTCCAGCTCGGCTCAATGTCAACGAAAACCCCTTTGCGCCGAGTCAACATTTGGTCAATGATTTAGCGGCTTCCATCAGTGAGGCAGCCGAGTCCCTTAATCGGTATCCAGACCGAGATGCTGTCGCGCTTCGGCAAGCTCTGGCCACATATATCTCTAACGAATCCTTCATGTCACTGGATATTGATCGCATTTGGCCGGGTAATGGGTCCAATGAGGTGATGGCACACATATTTAGTGCTTTTGGTGGACCCGGTCGTGCGGTGCTCACCTTCCCTCCGACTTACTCCATGTATCCGGAATATGCTCGAAATTCATTCACTGAAATGATCAATGTCCCGCGGAATCAAGATTTTGAGATCGAAACTGATTCCGCGTGTGACGCCCTTCGCGTCAATCGGCCAACACTGGCGGTCATTGCGGCACCGAATAACCCCACGGGGACGTCTATTTCTATGGCGAGTCTGTCCGCCATTGTCGAATGTGCGCAATCCGTCGGTGCGCTCGTTGTAGTCGACGAGGCCTATGCGGAGTTCCGGAGTGATCCGCAGAACACGGCCGTGCAACTACTCAATGAGTATCCGAATCTGATTGTGACTCGGACATTGAGTAAGGCATTTGGTTTTGCCGGTGGCAGGGTGGGTTACTGCCTCACAAGTAGCCCGGCAATTGTTCAGGCCCTCATGCTTGTCCGATTGCCCTACCATTTATCAGCACTGACTCAAGTGGCGGCTATCACAGCCTTGCAGCACGATTCTGATATGCGCGACCAGATTGACCTGCTCCGAAGTGAGCGTTTCAGGGTTGCTGATTCGTTAGCGTCCCTCGGCCTTGTTGTTGCGCCAAGCGACGCAAATTTCCTGTTTTTCGGAACATTTCACAATAGGCATAGCGTGTGGAGATCACTACTGGATCGGGGAGTGCTCATTCGCGAAACCGGACCAGATCACTGGTTGCGGGTATCCATTGGCACCCCCAGTGAAAATAATCTTTTTATCGAATCCATGTCGGAAATAATGTCTGAGCAGAGATAGATAGTCTGTGCCCCATGAGTCGACAAGCACGCATTGAGCGAAACACCAAGGAAAGTACTGTCTTGGTGGAACTTGAACTTGATGGAAGCGGAACGAGCGATATTCAGACGGGTGTTCCGTTCTTTGACCATATGTTGGCGCAACTTGCCAAGCATGGTGGTTTTGACTTGATTGTCCGCACTGACGGTGACCTCGAGGTAGATGCTCACCACACGGTAGAGGACACCAGTTTGGCGCTGGGGCAAGCCATCAATCAGGCGCTTGGTGATCGAGCGGGTCTCACGCGCTACGGCGACTCCCTTGTCCCACTGGATGAGTGCTTGGTTCGATCGGCTGTCGATCTGTCAGGTCGTCCATATTTGGTTCATGAGGAACCAGAAATAGTTGAACTCATTGGTTCCTACGACACAACGCTGACCAGACATATCTGGGAATCCATTGTGGCGACCTCGCAAATAACGTTGCACGTCACAGTGTTGTCAGGTCGTAATGCTCATCATGTCGTCGAAGCGCAGTTTAAGAGTGTCGCGAGGTCCTTAAGAATGGCGGTTGCGGTTGATCCTCGCGTGCTCGGTGTCCCATCGACTAAGGGGACGTTGACCGCTTCACAGTGAGCTGTGTCGAGGAGACATCAACGAATGACAATCGCATCATGACTCCATCTCCACAGGTAGTTGTCCTCGATTACGGATTTGGAAATATTCGTTCAGCCGTTCGCGCATTGGAAAAAGTTGGCGCACGTCTCGAAGTGTCCGCCGATCCTGATCAAGCCATAAAGGCGCAGGGACTAGTTATTCCGGGTGTGGGTGCATTCGCTGCCTGTATGGAGGGGATAAATGCGGTGGATGGCGGTCACATTGTTGACGCTCGACTCATTGCCGGGAGGCCGGTTTTAGGAATCTGTGTGGGAATGCAAATCATGTTTCAACGGGGAATAGAGCATGGAGTCGATTGTCCAGGCCTGGGGCAGTGGCCGGGCAGCGTCACCAGACTAGAGGCGCCGGTTATTCCCCACATGGGATGGAACACGGTTACTGCGCCGGAAGACTCCATTCTGTTCGCAGGCGTGGAGGATGCCCATTTCTATTTCGTGCACTCTTATGCGGCACGCGAGTGGGTCATGTCAGACACCGACCCCTATCAGCGGCACCCTCAGGTGACGACCTGTGATTACGGTGGCGGTTTCATTGCGGCCGTTGAAAATGGCCCATTGAGCGCCGTACAGTTTCACCCAGAAAAATCCGGCCCAGCCGGTCTGCAGCTCCTGCGGAATTGGGTCTCCACGCTGGGTGAGCCCGGTGCGCCTAGACTTCCCTAATGGACTTTGCCACCTCGTTTGCCCTCCTTCCGGCTGTAGATGTATCCCAAGGGAAGGCCGTACGGCTTGTTCAGGGACAAGCGGGATCCGAAACGGTGTATGGGTCACCCATCGATGCAGCTCGCTCATGGGTGGATCAAGGGGCCGAATGGATTCATCTGGTTGACCTTGATGCCGCCTTTGGGACCGGTTCAAATGCTGACCTGATCGCGCATGTCGTTCACCAAGTGCGAGATTCTGTTCGGGTCGAACTCTCCGGGGGGATTCGAGATTCCGATAGTTTGACATCCGCATTGGCAACCGGGTGTACCCGAGTGAATTTGGGAACAGCGGCATTGGAAAACCCGGATTGGACAGCGCACGTGATTAGCGAGTACGGAGACCGAATCGCCGTAGGGCTGGACGTCAAGGGACATACCTTGGCGGCACGCGGATGGACGACAGAGGGCGGCGACCTGTGGGAGGCTATTGGGCGGCTTGATGCCGCTGGATGTGCTCGATACGTTGTCACGGATGTGCATAAAGACGGAACAATGCATGGCCCTAATTTTCACTTGTTGAAGGAAGTAACTCAGGCAACCAAAACCCCGGTGATTGCTTCGGGGGGTATTGCACATCTTGAAGATCTGCACAAGCTGGCAGAGATGAAAGGTATTGAAGGAGCAATCGTGGGCAAAGCGCTCTACGAGGGGAAGTTCACGTTACCTGAAGCGATCGTGGCCACGGAGGCACGGTACGACCCCTACCAGTGGGGTCCTCCACGCCCATGACCCTCACAGCCCGCGTGATTGCTTGCCTGGATGTAGACCAAGGCCGAGTGGTCAAGGGTGTCAATTTCAGTAACCTGCGTGATGCAGGCGACCCTTGTGAGCTTGCGCAGACGTATAGCGAGCACGGTATAGATGAAATAGTTTTTCTCGATATCAGCGCATCCACGGGTGATCGTGGAACCACCATTGATGTAGTGAAGCGCACAGCTGACACTGTATTTATACCGCTGACTGTCGGTGGAGGTGTTCGATCCGTCGAGGATATTGACGTTCTGCTCCGGGCGGGAGCAGACAAAGTGTCTATCAACACAGCAGCTATTGCCAGGCCGGAACTATTGCGCGAGGCAGCTGAGCGTTTCGGTTCGCAGTGCATTGTTCTATCCGTTGACGCTCGGAGAGAAAGTGATCAGCCCAGTGGATTTGGTGTGACGACCCACGGGGGTAGCCGGAGCGCAGGTTTGGATGCCGTCGAGTGGGCCTGCCGCGGCGAGGAATATGGCGTGGGGGAGATCCTTCTCAACTCTATGGACGCAGACGGAACCCTCCAGGGGTTTGATACCGAACTAATCCGGGCTGTTCGGGCGGCTGTCTCCATCCCTGTCATTGCCAGTGGAGGTGCTGGTAGCGCGGACCACTTCGCTCCAGCGATCCAAGCGGGTGCTGACGCAGTTCTTGCCGCGAGTGTCTTCCACTATGAAACAATTTCGGTAGGTGCTGTGAAGGCATCGCTGTCCGCTGAAGGGATTCCTGTCAGATGACGACTCCGGCCGAATTCATGAGCACCGTTGCGTTCAATCATGATGGACTCGTACCGGTCATTGCCCAAGATGCACAATCGCGGGAGGTTTTGATGCTGGCATGGATGAATAGCGAAGCGTTGCGACTGACTCTCGACACTAAACGCGGAACGTACTTCTCACGCAGTCGTCAAAAGTTGTGGGTTAAAGGCGAAGAATCGGGCAACATTCAAGAAGTAGTTGAGATACGTAAAGACTGTGACTCAGATGCGCTACTCATGATTGTTAATCAAACTGGACCGGCATGTCATACGGGGAGTTTGACGTGCTTCTTTGATTGCGCCGAGGGGGACACGTGAGCCTCCCGCCCGTCACCCCGCAAGTATCCGAATTCGTCGAACTGGCTCGGTCCAATCGGGTAATTCCCGTCACCATCACGGTCATGGCCGATCACCTGACCGCGGTTGGTCTATTTCACTCGCTCTGTGCCGATCGCGCGGGGACATTTCTCTTTGAGTCGGCTGAATCTGGAGTGCACTGGTCCCGTTATTCATTTATTGGCGTGCGGAGTTCGGCAATGCTCACCGAAGTCGACTCCGTTGCAACCTGGTTGGGGCGCGCGCCCCAGGGGGTGATCTCCGGCGGGGCGGGGATCGACTCACTGCGGCAAGCTCTGGATTTACTAGCAACTCCGTCACTGCGAGCGGATTTGCCGCCACTCACCGGCGGACTGGTCGGCTATCTCGCCTACGACCTGGTGCGCCGGTGGGAGGACATTGGTTCTTCCACCGTTGACCAACTCGGAATTCCCGACATAGGTTTTTTGTTGGCCACCGATATGGCGGTGCTCGACCACCTCAATGGCACGGTCACACTGATAGCCAATGCCATCAATTACGACAATTCGCCGGAACGAGCCGAGTTGGCCTATGCAGATGCGGTGGAACGCCTCACCGCCATGCTGGAGGTTATTACCGGGGCGCAGGCTGCAGGGGCCGCTTATGTGGCACCCACGCAGGTGCCGGAGGCTGCATCTGATGCGAACTTCTTAAAAAAGGTTGACCAAGTCCAGGAATACATTCGGGCAGGTGACGCCTTCCAGGTGGTGCTGTCACAACGCTTCAGTGTTCCGTGCGAAGCTTCCGGCTTTGACGTTTATCGCATGCTCCGATCAACGAACCCCAGTCCGTATATGTATCTCTTGCGCATGCCCGATCCCAAGGACTTCACGCGCACAAGCTTTGAAATAGTCGGTTCCTCTCCTGAAGCACTGGTCACCGTGAGCAATAGGCAGTGCACCGTTAACCCCATTGCTGGTACCCGGTGGCGGTCGCCGGATCCCGAAACGGATCGCGCACTTGCCGAGGAAATGTTGGCTGACACAAAAGAGCGTGCTGAACACCTCATGTTGGTGGATCTTGGTCGCAATGATTTAGGTCGGGTGTGTGAGCCTGGCAGTGTGAAGGTGCTGGACTTCATGCACGTCGAACGCTATTCGCATGTGATGCACCTCGTGTCTACCGTTACCGGCAGGTTGCAGGAATCACTGTCGTCCCTTGACGCGTTGCAGGCAACGTTCCCGGCTGGAACATTGTCCGGTGCACCCAAGCCCCGCGCCATGCAGATTATTGAGGAATTGGAGGATAGCCGGCGGGGTCTTTATGGTGGCTGTGTTGGCTATTGCGATTTCGCCGGGAATATGGACATGGCTATTGCCATCCGAACTGCACTCTTGAAAGACCACATGGCACACGTCCAAGCAGGTGCGGGCATAGTGGCGGATTCCAATCCTGAG
>JAIOWY010000053.1:0-10362 GCA_021741845.1 Candidatus Nanopelagicales bacterium | reverse complement strand
GCGGTGGCGATACGGCGGCTGGATGCAACACAGATGGCGGTGGCGGTGGTGCCGGATATTACGGCGGCCTGGCGGGTACGGGCGGCGGCGGCTCCGCCTCCGAATCTTCGGGCGGCGGAGGCGGCGGAGGTTCGTCCTACGCATCGCCGACTCGGGTAGGTATTTACTGGTCTGTGACTCTCGCATCCCGAGGAAGCACACCCAGCGGCAGCATCCAGTACATCGACATCACGACCACCGTGCTGCCCGACGCCACTGCGGGTACTGCGTTCAACACCACGCTGGCGGCTGGTTTTGGCACGGGATCCACCGTGAACCAATGGTCGGTGTCCCCATCGCTACCTGCGGGACTGTCCTTAGATTCCAGCACCGGAGTGCTTTCGGGTACAGCCAGTGCGGCTTCGACAGGCACTTACACCTTCACTGCAAGCCAAGTTTCCGGTGGAACTGTTTTCGCGCGTTCGAGTGTGGACCTTGCCCTCACGGTGGCAAGTGAACCCGCGCCCGCGCCCACCCCCACGGTGGAACCGCCCGCTGATAACCCCTCATCAGTTGAGTCAATTGAGACAGTTGTGTCGGCACCCCTAGTCTCGGCAGTGACGCCAGGTAACTTCACGTGGCAGCGTGATCTTGAATCCGCCATCCGAGTTGTTGACAATCGTGGTGGCGGTGCCGTGTTCACGGTCGAACCAGAACTTCCTACCGGACTGAGTTTGGACCCGCACGCGGGAATCATTCGTGGAATCCCGACGGTTGTGCATCGACAATCCGCTTTCGTCGTGACTGCAACGAATTCGAGTGGAACGAATTCAGCAACCATCCTTGTTTCGGTGGCAGCTGAGGGACCGTCCGAAGCTGTTCTTGCGGCAGTCGAGTCAATTCGATTTCCCGCGGGATCGAGCAGATTAACCAAGGCGGCTAAAGTCAAACTGGCAATTTGGTTAAAGACATACCCAGATCAAGTGCTGTCCCTGACAGGAGTGGTGCCGCAGAGCGGGAAGGGGAAATCACTTGCCCGCAAACGAGCAGTCCATATCCGCGCCTATCTGCGGGCGCGGGGTGCCGAGGTGGCAACGACCATCCAGCTGACTACAGCCACATCCCCCACCTTCACGAGGCGTGTCCTCATGCAGCACCCCGGTGAAGCTTCTGAACCCCAGTGATGAGTGATCCAGAGGCGACCACGACTGAACACTGAGTCATATTGCGGTCACGCCATGGCCACAAGCCATTGGGGAGATGAGTTACCTGCGGTTCCACCCGGTCATGAGGGGGCTAACCCCTCAATAGTGGGCGAATCGAGTCTTTTCCTTGGCGCATGCGATCAGTGGTGAGAAACTGGCTGCATGACCCAACAATGGTGTGCGGCTGGTGTGCGTCTCGGTATGGCGAGTGCCATGGTAGGTGCACTCCTTATTGCACCTATCGCACAGTCATTTGCGGCCGAGACTCAAACTACACAACAAACAGTGTGTGTTCACAAGAAAAAAGGCACGGTCAAGATCTTCCCCGTCGCTCGAAAATGTCCGAAAGGCCAAGTCTCGTTGGCATTTGACGCAGATATTGCGGGAAGTCGGGGGGAACAGGGCAATCAGGGTGCGCAGGGCATGCAAGGTGTTCAGGGTCCGGCAGGTGCGGCCGGTGGGACAGGTCCCGCAGGTGCGACAGGTGCACCCGGTGCGACAGGTGCCCAGGGGGTGCCAGGTATTGGAACTGTCTGGTCGGGATCGATTTCTGGCATAGTCAACATAGGTGGCAGTACCGAAGTGGAAGTTGCCTCCATAGCTGGTGTTACTGCTGGCGACTATTTGGTTCTGCCGTCTATCGAAATTGATCCGATGGCAGCAGCCCTCGACGGTGGCTACGTTTTGTGCCGACCCTTTGATGTTGATGGCTCCCTAGCCAGTGGGTTGGACGAGACTTGGTTGAAAACCTCCGTCATGATCTACTCCGCGGTCTCCTTGATTTCCCTCAATGCTGATGGGGTCGTCAGCATGAAGTGCTCGGCTGACAACGGAGGTAGAGGGGGTCTGGCCGTTGGGACAGTTGACGCATCGGGGAGCTTTTACCTCGTGCCAGTGGGCCAGACACTCCCTTGAGCAGGGAATTACCGCGCAGGGGGCTCGCTTGGGGGGCAGGTAGTGGGGTTCTGGGGGCGTGCCCTATCCTTGGAAGTCGCGCCTCGGCGCTCCCCTCATTGGGCTTATAAGTAGGAGTTAATCGTGTACGCCATTGTTAAAGCCGGCGGCCGGCAAGAGAAGGTCGCAGTAGGCGACCTCGTTGTGCTTGATCGCGTGCCTGGCGCACCCGGTAGCACATTCGAGCTACCAGCTCTCCTTCTCGTGGAAGACGGCAAAGTGACCAGCGACTCCGCTGCACTTGCCAAGGTCAAGGTCACCGCAGAGATCGTGGATCACCGTCGTGGTGTCAAGATCGACATTCTTAAGTACAAGAACAAGACCGGTTACCGCCGCCGTCAAGGACATCGTTCCGAATTAACCGCGGTTAAGGTCACCAATATTGCGGCAGGGAAGTGAACCATGGCACATAAGAAAGGTGCATCCAGCACCCGTAACGGTCGTGACAGCAACGCCCAGCGTCTCGGCGTGAAGCGCTTTGGTGGCCAGGAAGTCAATGCCGGCGAAATTATTGTTCGCCAGCGTGGCACACACTTCCATCCCGGCGCCAACGTTGGTCGCGGCAAGGACGACACCTTGTTCGCTCTGCAGCCCGGTGTTGTTGAGTTCGGCACCGCCCGCGGCCGCCGTGTTGTCAACATTGTTGCTGGAGAATAAAACCTTCACCACATGACTTCATAGAAAGGCGGGTCCCTTCGGGCCCGCCTTTCTTATTTATTGCAGGTGTTCGACTCACAGGAAAGGAGGTTCATCATGGCGACGTTCATTGATCAAACAGCGATTCATGCGCAGGGCGGTAATGGAGGTCACGGATGCGCCTCCGTTATGCGCGAGAAGTTCAAGCCCCTCGGTGGACCTGATGGTGGCAATGGCGGTCGTGGGGGTGACGTGATCGCAGTTGTTGACCCCCAGGTCACAACCCTGCTGGAGTTCCACCACAGTCCGCATAGAACCGCGGCGAATGGCAAACCTGGTCAGGGGTCGCACCGCCACGGCGCCAATGCCGAGGACGTAATTTTGCGGGTCCCTGCCGGCACGGTGATTCGCGACGCCAATGGTGAGATTTTGGCGGATTTGATTGTTCCCGGTGACACCTACGTAATTGCCCGAGGCGGTCGTGGTGGTCTGGGTAACGCCGCCTTGGCCTCACCTCGGCGCAAGGCTCCGGGATTTGCGCTCTTTGGTGAGCCTGGTTCGCATAGCGAAGTGGTCTTGGAGCTCAAGACGGTTGCTGACGCCGCTCTTGTTGGTTTTCCCAGTGCCGGTAAGTCCAGCGTGATTGCGGCCATGAGTGCTGCGCGCCCCAAGATCGCCGACTATCCCTTCACCACCTTGGTTCCTAACCTGGGCGTGGTGACCGCGGGGGACTGCGTGTACACCATCGCCGACGTTCCGGGACTGATTCCGGGGGCGAGCCAGGGCAAAGGACTGGGACTAGATTTCCTGCGACATGTTGAACGGTGCAGTGTGATTGTGCACGTGTTGGATTGCGCCACTCTAGAGCCCAACCGCGATCCGCTCACCGATCTAGACATTATTGAGTCGGAGTTACGCCAATACGGGGGGTTAGACGACCGGCCTCGAATTGTCGCCTTGAATAAAATCGACGTCCCGGAAGCCAAGGATCTCGCTGACATGGTCAAACCCATGATTGAAGAACGTGGTTATTCAGTATTCGAGATTTCTGCGGTGTCCCGTGAAGGGCTTCGTCCGTTGAGTTTCGCGATTGCGCAGCGGGTGGAAGCTAAACGGGAGCAGGAAGCAGCCGTGGAGATTCCCCGCATTGTGTTGACGCCGAAAGCGGTGGACGATTCCGGGTTCACCGTCACCAAGGAGGCAGAAGGGTTCCGGGTTCGAGGACAACGACCCGAACGCTGGATTCGTCAAACAGATTTTGGCAACGACGAAGCAGTTGGTTACCTCGCCGATCGACTTGCACGGTTAGGTGTAGAAGAGGAACTCATGAAAGCGGGCGCCATGCCCGGTTCCACAGTCATGATCGGACCTGAGGACAACGCCGTTGTCTTTGATTGGTTCCCATCGGTTGGCGATGCACATCAGGGACCGCGAGGAAGTGATTCACGGTTGGAAGTTCGACCGGAGGATTTGGCCTAATGTCTGAAATTTCACCAGCCCGAGCCGCCATTGCGGGAGCTAAGCGCCTTGTGGTCAAGATTGGCTCGTCATCCCTATCCTCGCGGGAGGGTGGACTCAAATTAGACGCCATTGCCCAATTGGCTGGCGTCGTGGCACAACGGCGCGCGCGCGGAGACCAGATTGTGGTGGTGAGCAGTGGCGCCATCTCGACGGGAATGCCGGCTCTCGGACTGGTCAAGCGACCCAAGGATCTAGCCACACAACAAGCTGCTGCCAGTGTTGGGCAAGGGATCTTGCTGGCTGCGTATACAGCAGCATTTGCTGAGCACGGGATCACAGTCGGTCAAGTGTTACTCACCTCCGACGACGTTTCACGTCGGAGTCACTATCGCAATGCGCAGCAAACATTCAATCGACTTTTGGACCTTCATGTTCTTCCGATTGTGAATGAGAACGACACCGTGGCGACTGACGAAATTCGACTCGGTGACAACGATCGCCTTGCGGCGCTCGTGGCACACGTGATTGGCGCGGAGGCCTTGATCCTGTTGTCCGATGTCGATGGCCTCTACGACGGTCCACCGCACCGCCCAGGATCTATTCATGTGCCCGAGGTAATGCATCATTCAGAGTTAGCTTCCATGCGAATAGGGGGCATCGGTGCTGAAGGTGTGGGCAGTGGCGGCATGGCCACCAAGGTGCAAGCGGCCCGAATCGCCTCGGCGGCGGGTGTCCCGACCCTGTTGGCGGCTAGTTCACACATGGACTCGGCGTTGACCACTGCCATGACAGGGACTGCCTTCTCGCCAACGGGAAAGCGCTCCTCATTGCGCCTGTTATGGCTCGAGCACGCCACCACCCCCAACGGGTCGATCCGCGTGGACGCGGGTGCGGTCAGTGCGCTGGTGGACCGACGGTTGTCTCTGCTGCCCGCTGGAATCACGGCGGTGACCGGAACTTTCCTGGCGGGGGATCCGGTGGATGTGTGCGACCCGGACGGAACGCCGTTTGCTCGCGGGTTGGTCACCTACGACTCAACAGAGATTCCCGAGATCATGGGGCGCAACACCAAGAACTTGGCCAGTGAGCGCGAGGTCATTCACCGCGACGATCTAGTCCTGCTTGAGCATTAATCCTGTGACCCAATACCCTTGGAGTTCTAAGGATTGCGGGCGAATATTAGGTGAGGAGCCGGGATGGACACGGTTCGAGAGGTAGCTGAGCGGGCGCGCCTTGCTGCGCGAGATCTTCGAGTGCTCACTCGGGACCAAAAAGATGAAGCGCTCCGCACGATTGCTCACCACTTAAAGGAGCAGAAGGACTTCATAGCGGCGGAAAATACGAAGGACATTGCCGCAGCCCGAGAGAACGGCACCTCGCCAGCACTCATTGACCGATTGACACTCGACGGTCCGCGCATCGAAGCAATAGCGGATTCACTGGTTGAGGTGGCGGGGTTACCGGATCCCGTGGGTGAAGTTATTCGCGGTTACACGCTGCCTAATGGTCTGCAGGTTCGACAAATCCGTGTCCCCCTCGGCGTGGTTGGCATGATTTACGAGGCTCGACCCAATGTCACCGTTGACGCGGCAGGACTGTGTTTAAAGAGCGGAAATGCTGCACTGCTCCGCGGATCATCGAGTGCATTTCACACCAACACAGCACTTGTCGAGGTAATGCGCAAGGCACTGAGCGCCGTGGGCATCACCCCAGATGCCATTGCGTTGGTGCCGGGTGAAACCCACGAGTCGGTGAACGAATTGATGCAGGCGCGAGGCTTGGTCGACGTTCTCATTCCTCGTGGCGGTGAGTCCTTGATTCAAAACGTGGTAAAGAACTCACTCGTTCCGGTCATCGAAACAGGTGTGGGCAACTGTCACGTGTACGTAGACAAGGATGCTGACTTGGACATGGCGGTCAGCATTGTCTTAAATAGCAAGACCCAGCGAGTCAGCGTGTGCAACGCTGCGGAAACCCTGTTGGTTCATGAGGATATTGCCCAGGCATTTCTGCCCATGCTCCTGGCTGAATTCAAGCAGCGCGAGGTGACCGTGCACGCGGACGCAGCCATGGCGGAGTTTGCCCAGCAGGCAGGTGTGGCGTGGGCTTCTGTCACCGATGAGGACTGGGCGGCCGAGTACTACTCCATGGATATTGCCGCCGGTGTCGTTCCCAACGTGGATACCGCGATCGATCACATCCTGAAATGGACATCAGGGCACACTGAAGCAATTGTGTCCAATAATGCGTCCACCATCTCGCGGTTTGTTGCCGCCATGGATTCGGCCGCCGTAATGGTCAACGCATCCACTCGATTCACCGACGGGGGCGAATTCGGATTTGGTGCTGAGATTGGCATTTCCACCCAGAAACTGCATGCCCGTGGACCCATGGGGCTCACCGAATTAACCACGTCAACGTTTATCGTGACAGGTGCCGGTCATATCCGGTAATAGGCTAAAGTGACGCCATGGATTTCACAGCTGCAGCCAATGTTCTAGCCAGTGCTGAAGGCGAGGGCGTCACCAGTCCCTACCTCATTGGCGGTTTCGGCTTAGCTGTATTGATAGTTCTGTTGATCATTACCCTCATGATCAACGTCGACCGCTAGGTCGGGTTCATTCAACTCGTGCACTACCGGATCGGGATCTTGGGTGGGTCATTCGATCCCATTCACTCAGCGCATGTCGCCGCTGCGCGGGTAGCCATGGACACCCTGACATTAGATCGGGTCGTTGTTGTTCCGGCTGGAGTGGCTTATCACCGTGACAGAACCATTGCTTCCCCGGAACAGCGTATTCGCATGGTGGAGTTAGCCATTGAGGGTGAGCCTCAGTTGGTGGCCAGTGCCGTTGATATTCAGCGGTCAGGTAACACCTATTCCATTGACACCATTGTTGAGTTGAAGGAGCAATTTAGCTCGGAGAATCCGGGCGACACCGCCGACTGGTTCTTCATTATGGGGGAGGACGCATTCGCATCATTCGAATCCTGGAAAGAATCCGAGCAAATCATCAAAGAATGCGAACTTGTAGTCATCTCCCGGCCGGGATTTCCTGACCGGCACAATTCCAGTATTCCTGCCCACCGTATACACGTGCCCGGATGGGAAGTTTCGAGCTCCGACATTAGAACCGCGTTAACTAATGGACAATCTGTTGAAGGGTTGGTGCCCGCGCCCGTTGTTGACTACATAGCAAGCAATAAACTTTATGCACACGACTAAAGGACCTATATGCCCGCGCAACAAAACGCAATTGATCTTGCACTAACCGCCGCTGAAGCGGCGGCCAATAAGTTAGCTACCGATATTGTCATTCTTGATGTCAGTGAGCAGCTCGTCATCACGGACTGTTTTGTGCTGTGTTCAGGTGCGAACGAACTCCAGGTGAAGTCCATTGTTGACGCGGTCGAGGAAGCGCTACTCGCGGTCAAGGAGAAACCACTTCGCCGCGAAGGCCAGCAAGAAAATCGTTGGGTTCTGTTGGATTACGGTGACATTGTGGTGCACGTGCAGTTGGCGGAAGAAAGAATCCATTACGCCATTGAACGACTGTGGAAAGACTGCCCAGTAATTCCATTACCCGAGTCAATCAACCTCGCACGGTAGTTCAGTGAGCAAGCACCGCCGCATTGTGCTGTGGCGCCATGGGCGCACCGAATGGAATGCCGCCCGACGCTTCCAGGGGCAAACAGATATCCCGTTGGACGAGATCGGAATTGCGCAGGCGAAAAACGCCGCCAAACAGCTGGCTAAATTGCGACCTGCCCGCATTATTTCCTCTGACCTACAGCGAGCACATGTCACCGCCCAAGCACTAGGTGAGCTCTGTGGAATAGATGTGGTGCCGGATTCAGGATTACGGGAAACGTATGCGGGGGCCTGGGAAGGACTAAGTCGCGACGTATTGCAGAGAGATTACGGAGATGAGCTAGCGGCATGGGCGGCAGGATCGAATCTCCGGCCGGGGGGAACGGGTGAAACGCGAACCGAGGTTGCCGAGCGCATGATGTCCGTGATTGACCGTGAAATTCAGTTCATAAAGTCAGGTCAAACTCTGGTGGTGGTCACTCATGGTGGAAGTGCCCGCGCCGTGATCGCTCAGTTAATTGGCCTGCCACCGGAACATTGGGCCGCGCTCGGGGTCCTGACTAACTGTGCCTGGTCGGTGCTCACGGAGAAGGATTCCCCCTACGGCCCACCGTGGCGCTTGCAGGAGTACAACGCGGGCAGCCTCCCGGCACCTGCGCTCGCGGACGATCGATAGACGTTGGCTGACCTGAGCACTCTGGTGGTGGGTGGGGCGGCTATGCTTTCGACTCCAATACCGACGGATGGTCATACATCCACGGGGCTGTGGCGCAGCTGGTAGCGCACCTGCATGGCATGCAGGGGGTCAGGGGTTCGAGTCCCCTCAGCTCCACACTTTTTCGCACCTCAAGGGGTTTGAGGTTGGGTCAGTAGAAATCATGTTCTTACATTATTTACTGACTTGGTAACAGCCCGTCCCCTGTAGTTTCCATAAAGTTTCTTATTGTCATTACGGTCTGCTCATGCGTACACATTCCGTAGTGTCACTATCTGCTGTTGTTGCACTAATCTCCACCGTCATTGTCACCTCGCCGGCAACTGGGGTCGACTATGCAGCGCCTAGCGCTCCAACCAATGTCAATTCACGTGTTGTTGCCGACGGAGTTCGAGTTACATGGAGCCCTGCAACAGGGACTCCGCCGGTAACCCACTACGTGGTACATGCGGGACCGGGTTCGTGCCCCATCACCGTTGATGCCAAAGCAACGAGCGCAGTAATGCCAGTTGTGAAAGGGCAAGGAACGATAACTCCCGAGGTGCAAGCAATTAATGACTTGGGGTGGTCAGCGGATGCGGTGTCCAGTAATTCTGTCAATGTCACTGGCAAGGCGAATGCCAATTTCACAAATATTCAGATACTTCAATTGAGCGACTTTCATGGGGCAATCGAAAAGAGCTCCAGCAATATTGGTGCAGCGGCCCTGGCAACTGCCTTCCGGGGTGATCGCATGAATGTGAAGAACACCCTGACAGTTTCTTCTGGGGACAATATTGGCGCGGCTCCGGCGATCTCTACGGAGTTTGAGGAGCTCCCCACCATTGAGGCACTGAACCTCATGGGTCTGGATGTATCCACCTTTGGTAACCATGAGCACGATCGGAATTTGGCTCACCTTCGCAAAATCATTCAGGCATCTGATTTCGACTGGGTTACCTCCAATTACAGCACGCTCACGCCTTTGCAACAAGGAGTCAACAAAGCCAAGGAATATGTGATTGTTGACAAAGGAGGTGTCAAGGTTGCATTTGTCGGCATGAACACTGAGCAGACAAAGGACCAGGTATATCCCGGAAACCTCAACTTCGGTAAGAAGGAAGTAGTGATCTCGCCCAAGACCAGTACAGTGCAGAAGCGTGTCGATGCTGCGCGAGCTGAGGGAGCGGACGTGGTCATTGCCCTTGTGCACCAAGGGTGGAACACCAACGTGGGCGATCAGCCCATTGGGCGTCTCGTTGACGTAACCAAGGCACTTGACGGTGTCGACATGGTGTACGGCGGACATAGCCACCAGACCTACGCTTCGATCCTTGATAACACTCCAGTGGCGATGGTCAAAAACTCTGGACAGGAATATTCCCGCACTCAGATCTGTGTCAACAAGGCGTCAGGTTCAGTAGTTGGAACAGCTACCGATTACGTGACTAAGGCCGTTGCTAAGGATTACGTGGAAGATCCGGCTACGAGTAGCATGGTTGCTTCTTACAAGAGTCAACTCAGCGCAAAGCTGGATAAGAAAATCGGTGTCGTTTCCGCTCAGTTCCCCCGCGGTGGAAGTCCTGCCGTTGAGCGTTCAGGTGAAACACCTTTGGGTAACTATGCTGCAGACGCGCTGCGTGCGAAATACGGCACAGACTTGGTCTTCATCAACGGTGGAGGTATACGGGACACCTTCCCGGCTAAGGGTTATGTGCCGGCAGATAAGTCGCTTCGTCGGCCGTCAACTGGTTCCACGGGGCCTTATGACGTGACGTTAGGTGATGCATTGACGGTGTTCCCCTTTGGGAACTCCGCTGTTACATCGTCCATTAGCGGTG
>JAIOWY010000052.1:0-10731 GCA_021741845.1 Candidatus Nanopelagicales bacterium | reverse complement strand
GCGATAGGGCCTGCAGAGCGGCCCACTGTCCCTCTGCGCGTTTGACCCTGCTGCCAGGGCTACCCGCGGAAGTAATTCGGCACAATGCCGCACCGCCGGATGCGGACTGCAATTCGCTGGCCGCCTGTTCAATCAGTTCATGCAACACCTGTGACATGGCGGCTAAGCGACTCGACATGCGTCATTGGACCCGGGTAGCCGCGAGCGGTTTCGATACATGGCAGGACCGAGTGCGCGTAAGGCATGCCGCACAGCAGGGAGCAACATGAAACCCCCGATGTATCGGAAGGGGGCGCGAGCCGTTCTGAGCATCTCCGCCATGCCCAGCGGACCAATAACGTGCGACCCATCTGTGCGCACTAGAACCGGGCCTTCTAGGACATCAGTCTCCGTCACACCGTAATCAGCAAGGTCAACACTTTGGTAAGCGACGATGTCCACCGGGGGCCTCACCCTGGCTCGAATGGAATCCGTACCGTTCTGGCACACGCCACAGTCCCCGTCAAAAAGGAATACCGGCCGTTCCCTGATCGTCATGGCTAAAGCATATACCCCCTAGGGTATCTGGACTCAGCGCATGACGGGTGAAGTCAACTCGGAAATCAGTGCGCTGACCCGCTCGCGAATTTCGTCACGAATGGGGCGGATCTCTTCCACAGACATACCGGCTGGATCGGCAATCGCCCAATCCACATAGCGCTTGCCGGGAAATATCGGACATGCATCACCGCATCCCATGGTCACAACGACGTCGGCGGCCTTCACGATCTCATCAGTCCAGGGCTTGGGAAACTCCCCAGAGATGTCAATGCCCACCTCGTTCATCGAGGCAATGGCAGCGGGGTTGACCGAACTCCCCGGCTCCGAGCCACCTGACCAAGCAATTGCTGACTCCCCTGCCAGTTCGCGAAAATAGCCGAGCGCCATTTGGGAGCGCCCAGCATTGTGCGTGCAGAGAAATAACACTATTGGCCGACCATCTGCACTTTTACCTTCAACCCGCGCAAGGGCATCGAGGCGTTCCCGGGCAAACCTTTCGGCGAATAACGGCAAATACGTGTCATTTGTGATTCGTGAAGCGAAGTCGTCGTAAGACGAGACGAGAAAACGCTCGATTGTTTCAGCACCAAATGTGCCCTCGAAGTGTCGTTGCAAAATCAAAGATGAGGAACGAAGGGTGCTGAGGTGAAGCTCTGGAATACCTTCATGGAAAACGGACGTGGTCATGCGCGTACCTTCCTGTTCATTGGACTCGTTACCTGGTTGATGCGGTCACTTGTGTTGCTAAATGTGCAATTCGGTACTGCAGGTCTGTTATCGCGTGATCGAAGGCCTGGTCAGAACCGGTGGCTACCGGGTCAGGAATTGACCAGTGAAGGTGAGTGTTGGGTATATCCCCTAACTCCTCATTCACAGAGTCACACACGGAGACCACTAGGTCCGCTGGAGCAACAACCTCAGATATCAGTTGCGGTGTGGCCTGTTGAATGGAGATGCCGTGACGCAGAGCAGCGGATTGCGCACCGGGATTTATCTGGTCGGCTGGATGGGTGCCAGCTGACGCACTCGGAACGGCACTCGCTTGACGCCAGATCGACTGAGCCAAAATGGATCGAGCGGAATTATGTGTGCAGACAAAAACCACGCGCGGAACCACAAAGTTCTCGGGACTGAAATGCACGTCCTGAGCCGCTTGTGATGTCAGATGCACGTACGTGCGCCGCCGGTCGTGCCGTGACGGGGAACGCGAAATCAACCCGACCTCGTGGAGCACGTTGAGGTGGTGCGCCAACAGATTTCCCGGAATGCCCAGGGCACTGGCCAGCGAGTCGGGCGAGCGGTCGGAGAGGTGCAGGAGATCCATGATGCCCAGCCGGATGGGGTCACCGAGCGCGGCAAAAACACGTGCCCGCTGCTCCCGGGACAAGGCATCGACATTAGTATTTGCTTCAATATTCATTGAGTCAATTCTTACTGAATTATTTTTCTCTGTCAAGGATGGGATGGGATCAACTGATGGCCAATCTTCTGCGAAAGTCCAGTGCTGAATTTCTCGGAACAGCCACGCTCGTAGCGACCGTGATCGGATCAGGGATCATGGGGACCCTTCTCACCACAAACCTGGCTCTTGTACTCCTGATCAATGCCCTGGCAACGGTTGCCGTGCTCGGCGTACTTATTTGGATTTTCGGCCCGATCTCCGGAGCCCACTTCAATCCGGTGGTCACCGGAGTGGCCTTGTTCCGCAAGGAAATGCGATTCCCTGAAGGCACGACCTACATGGTTGCCCAGATTGCAGGAGCGTGCACGGGGGCGATCGTGGCCAACATTATGTTCGATGTTCCAGCAATCTCTCTGTCAACGCGGGAACGGATTGACACCGACCTCTTGCTCGGTGAATTAGTGGCCACCGCAGGGCTGCTCCTTGTCATTGGAGCCCTCACGAGGACGGGGCGAGGTCATCTCGGCCCCATTCTCGTTCCCGCCTGGATTGGTGCCGCCTACTTCTTCACCTCGTCAACGTCCTTCGCCAATCCTGCCGTCACTATTGGGCGCTCACTCTCGGACACGTTCGCTGGAATCTCCTTGAACTCCGTACCCAACTTCATTGTGTTTCAGATTCTGGGCGCGAGCATTGGCGCCGCACTCACCGCATACTTTTACCCACGGAGCCACCCGGAGCCGTTGGACCTGCCAGATCCCGTGCATCAACCGGGGAGATGACTTCGCTTCGCGTCACGTCATTGATCGACATAATCGAAAATCCCGGAACATCCATGAAAGATGTTCCGGGATTTCACCGAGTAGCGGGGACAGGATTTGAACCTGTGACCTCTGGGTTATGAGCCCAGCGAGCTACCGAGCTGCTCCACCCCGCGTCGCTTTATTGCTTGCACAACTATACGCACGTGACTGTGCGGCGCTCCCTGCGGGTCTGAGCTAGAGCCGCTGGGCGTACAGCCACGCGAATTCCTGGTGGCCGCCACTGGGCGTGATATGGGTTTGCGTCTCCGTGTGAACCACCTCAAAGTCAGCACCTGCTGCTTCGATCAGGTCAGCAGTGGAGTGTCGTGCCACCGGCAGGCCGGAACAAGTCTCCGGACCGTTCTCGGAGAAACAACCCAGGACTAGGAATCCACCGGGAACCAGCGTGTCGGCCGCAAGCTCCCAGTAGCGGCGTTGATCGGCAGGGTCAGTGAGGAAATGAAAGACCGCCCGGTCGTGCCACAGTCCGTACATCCGTTCGGGACGCCAGTCACGAACGTCAGTACAGATCCACTCAACCTGGCCCCCCGGTATCAACCGTTGTCCTTCCGCCAAGGCAAAGGCGCTGATATCGAGCACGGTGAGATTGGTGAACTCCAGGTTCACCAGTTGATGCACAAAGGGCGACAGTCCCCCACCAATGTCGATGATGGGTGTTCCCTTCCCCACAGACTCCTGGACAAACTGCACCTCAGGGGAACTTTCCTGATACCAACTCAGTTTGGATGCCGGATTATTTTCATACCGGTCATCCCAATGGGCTGGCAGCGTCATGCTGTGGCTTCGCCTTCACCCTCTGGCAGATCCTGGGGCGGCTCTTCCGTGGCAATAGGTTGCGGATTCAGTAACGCCTCCGCCCGCGCAATATCAGCTAGAGCACGTTCCAGTCGATCCTGCGCTGCACCGTAGGCGGCAAAGTCACCCTCGGCCAGTGCCGCTTGTCCGTCGGAGTAAGCGGTTTGAGCGTCTTCGATGCCCTGTGCCAATGCCTCAATGGGATCGGTAGATGTCGGTTGATCCGGGGTGACGAATTCTTCGCCCGTATCCGGATCAATTTCCACGCCACCGTCTCCGAGGTCAATGTCAGGGAGGGAATCAGGGAGCGCTTCAGGATTGGTGCTCAACACCTTGGCTAATGCGGTGGACAAGTTATCTTCGAGGGCAACGTTGGCACCATAACCGGCAAGTACCTTGCGCAGCAATGGATACCCGTCTGACGCTGCACGGATATACACCGGCTCCACGTAGAGCAACCCTCCGTTAAAGGGTAAAGACAGCAGGTTACCTAGCTCAACCTCTGAACCACCGCGGCGCAAGAGGTTCAACTGGGAACTGACCACTGGATCAGACTCAAAGTTGTTTTGCACCTGTTGTGGGCCAGGGATTGTTGTATTGCTCGGCAACTGGAGCACCTCGATGGTGCCGTACCCATCACCCGGATCTGAATTCACCGCCATGAACGCCGCTAATGTTTGTCGGCGTTGCGGTGCGAATGTGGTGGTGAGCGAGAACGCGGTTTCGTTCTGTCCTGGCATTTGCAGAGTCAAGTAGTACGGGGGTTGGAACACTTGAGCCGGTGACACCGTGGGGTCAAAGGGCACGATCCAGACATCCGTTCCGTTGTAGAAGGTCACAGCATCCGTCACGTGATAGCGACTCATGATGTTGCGTTGCACCTTGAAAATATCCTGCGGATAGCGGACATGTTCCATGATCTCTGTCGGGATTGTCGAGAAAGGCTCTACAACGTCAGGGAATGCTTTCATCCACGTTTGCAGCACGGGGTCACTTTCATCCCATGCATACAACGTGACGGTGCCCTCATAAGCGTCAACAACTGCCTTGACCGAATTACGCATGTAGTTCACCTGGTCGCGAGGCAAAAGCCCAGACTGAATGACCCGGGAACTGATCGAGTCACTCGTTGCCTCTGACAACGAAACCCGGCTGGAGTAGGGGTACTCATTCGACAAGGTGTAACCGTCAACGATCCACTTAATGCGACCGTCTGCCACGACGGGATAGGGATCCTGATCCAGTGTCAGCCACGGAGCAACTTTCTCTACTCGTACCAAGGGCGTGCGATCCCACATGATCTGGGAATCGGGGTTGACCAAGTCGGACAGCAAGATATTGCTGTCTTGGAATTTGGTAGCAAAGAGCAACTTGCCAAATAACGATCCCATGGGAACGCCGCCGTCACCGTCGTAGGTGTTGGTGGCCTGCCCTGTGGGACTGGCGTCGTCCGGGTAGTCCAGCTCAACCGGCGGACTGCCCTTCGGTGCACCAACAATGGAGTATTGCGGGCTGAGTTCGCCGAAGTACACGCGTGGTTGAGTCACTTTCAACTCGCCGATGGGCGGAATGTCAGAGGCAAAGAAGTCGGGGGTGCCGTTGCTCAACGCCGTGTTGTCATAAGCACTCACAAAACCGTAGCCATGGGTGTACACGGCGCGGTCATTGGTCCAGTTTCGCTGCCCGTCGGGAATACCGGCCAGGTTGATTTCCCGCACCGCGACAACAGCACCGCGTTGACCTTGTGGCAGGTCGTACCGATCAACGTCCAACGTGTTATTGAAAGAGTAGTAACCACGGATCTGCTGTAACTGGTTGTACGTGGGCGAAACAACCGCCGGATCAATCAATCGAATATTGTTGAGCGTGCCAGCACTCGCCTGCAAGGTGGCCACGGTGGGTGGCGACACCGATCCCTCATACTCGGTGATCTTTGAATCCTGTATGTCGTACGCATCGCGGGTGGCATCAATATTGCGCTGAATATAGGGCTGCTCGCGCACCAACTCACTCGGGCGCACCTGGAACTGCTGAACAACAAGTGGGTACAGGCCGCCAACAACAATCGAGGTCAAGACCATGAGCCCCGCCCCAATGGTCGGGATGACCCAGTGGCGGCGGAAAATATTGAAAATGAACAGCGCGGCCACAATGATTGCCACGAAAATCAAGATATTCAGGGCTGGGAGCACGGCGTAAACATCCGTGTATTTCAAACCGGTAAAACCGGCAACCAGATTTTCGCTCTTGGTGACTAAACCAAACCGGTCGAGGTAGTAGGCGACAGCTTTAAGTAATAAGAAAATCGCTATGAGCCCTGACAGCTGGGCTTGCGCCGCAACGGTCGCCCGGTCACCCTTGGGCTGCAGTCGGAGACCGCCGTAAATGTATTGCACCGTGGTCACAATGATCAACGCGAATATCACGAGTGCGAAGGCAAATCCGAGCACAAACCGAATGAACGGTAGCTCGAACATGTAGAAGGAGAGATCAAGTCCAAACTGAGGATCCACTTCACCAAACGGTGTGGAGTTACGCCACAACAGGAATGAGCCGTACTCCCCTGACCCTGCTAAGCCCGCGAAAAAGGACAACACTCCGACAATCGCCACGGCAAGCCACTTGCGATACGGCTCAATAGCAATGCGGTATCGCTCAAGGCTGGCCTGCTCGGGGGTTGCTCCCACAAATGCTGGTCGGGTTCGGAACGCAATGATTAGAGCGAGTGTCGAGACCACCGCCATGGCCAACGCAAAGACCACAAACATGATCGCCCGGGTGAATAGCGAGATATTGAATACTTGTGTCTTGCCCACCGAGTCAAACCAGAGGAACTCGGTGTAGAAGCCGGTGAAGATAACAAAGCCAATGACAATTCCCGCCAAAACAATGATGGTGGGCAGGAGCACTCCACCTTTTTTGCGGGCAGGTGCGTCAGGGCTG
The DNA here is from genome assembly GCA_021741845.1 of Candidatus Nanopelagicales bacterium. Taxonomy (GTDB): domain Bacteria; phylum Actinomycetota; class Actinomycetes; order S36-B12; family S36-B12; genus UBA4592. Next base: position 4,227 of record JAIOWY010000052.1, on the reverse strand, counting down.
GACGGGAATGCGGTGGTCACGGGTCAAACCTACGTCACGCAGGGTTCTCGGCCGGACATGCGCCCACGGCGTCTCCTTGGACCCACGCGGTCATCTGATCAATGGCCTCGGTCAGCGAGGAAACGGGCACCACGGTTAGACCGTCAGGGATAAAGCCTTGTGCCTCGGCGCAATGTTGCCGGGGCATCAAAAATAATTCCGCTCCGGCATTGCGTGCCCCAGCCAACTTCTGCCGAATACCGCCAATCGGCCCCACATCACCCTCGGGGGTGATGGTGCCGGTACCAGCGACCTCACCACCACCAGTGAGATCCTCTGGCGTTAGCTTGTCCACAATCCCCGTGGCAAACATCAAACCCGCACTCGGTCCACCCACGTCGGTGAGCGTGAAATCGATGTCGAATTCAGCGGAGTACAACTCACCCACGGAAATGCCGATATAAGGAGTAGTTGCATCGGCGGGATTGGCCGCGGACGTCACCTCCAGCATCATGTCCTCACCGGCCCGACGGATACCAAAAACGAAAGTTGTTCCCACGGGTTGCCCTTGCACGGCGTCCACCACGTCAGAAGGTGTCGTGACAGCAACGCCGTCCACACTCAGAATTTCATCTCGTGGCTCGAAGACTCCGTCGGCTGGCGCATCTTCCACCACAGCCGTGGCCACGATCTCGGTGGTGATAGGTAACTCGAGGTAATCAAGAGCGGCAGCAATCGCATCCGATTCAGACGTACTGAACAGTGCCGCATTGCGCTGTTTCACCTGATCGCCCGTTATGTCGTCCGGGTAAATCAATTCTCGTGGAACAACAGCATCCTGGGCATTGAACCACGAGCCAATGGCATCAAAAAAGGTCAATCCCCCGCGCGGTCCGCCTGACTCCCGCACCGTGGTCATGTCCAGTGAGCCACTCGTGGGAAACGTTTCCGCACCGGATATGCGGATCACTTCTTCGCCGTCGATCTCACCAATGACGTTGAACGTGGGGCCTGGTGCCAACTTGACGAACGGCACGGGCAGTAGCAGGGTGGCGAGCACCAGACCGAGTGTGATCACAGCACTGACCAAAAGTGCGGTCAGAGTTCGGCGCCGAGCCTGGTGATCTGAATCGGTCACCGGGTGGTTCGTCCCTGTGCGTCACGCCGCGCCGCCCGCGACTGGCCAGCAGAGCGTCGTACTCCAGATTGCGTGCGGGACATGGCTTCCTGCAGCGAGGCAAACTGCCCGAGGTCGTGATCCTCCGTGGGGCGCCGGTAGTACGCCACGACAGCGACCACGGCGCCCGCCAGCACAACAACGGCCACGGGAATAAGCCACCACAACAGGGCTGACACTGCACAAACTCCTTCACGCTACGGGTGACTCTGATCTGTTCGGCTCACACCGATCTCACCGGTCTCGGTATTGTGCCACGCCCCGCTCGTACCCACGACCGGAGGAGCAACCGGCTCACCACTCACCCACTTCGTTGTGGACATCCTGGGGACACGAGTGTGGATAAGCCGGTGGATATCTTAGAAAAATGTGCACAGACTGTGGATCCCCTCACGGATATGCACTCGAACCTGTGGATGGGAACGCTCAGAGTGACCGAGCTGCCGCGATCAGCCGGAGAACACTGGCATCCAGATCAGGCAGGGATTGGCTCACCCGAGCCAGATCCCACCACTGGACCTGCAGATTTTCGGTGGGAGTGCACTGTGCGTCTCGGTCAACGATCGCCAGATACTGAACATCCCAATGCACACTCTGCTCTCCGGCACACGGCACCGCATGCCGATCTAGTGCCGCGGGGGTCGCCAGGACCTCCACGTCGAGATACCCGCTCTCCTCCCGGCACTCGCGCAGTGCCGCATTCGCGAACGATGAATCTGTGGGCTCAATGTGACCACCGAATTGCAGCCACCTACCGACCTTGGGGTGCATCAACAACAGCACCTGCCCGCGACGGGGGTCAACCATCAGCGCACTCGCGGTGAAGTGGCCTGCTCGCCGGTCCCGGTGCACCGCACCAGGGTCATCGAGAATTAATTGTTGATACTCACTTAATAATTGGGTTTCCAACTCCGTGCTGTCAGACCACCGCATGAGGTCGTGACGGTAGGAGTCACTGATCGGAATCAAAATCCCCCATGTCAAAACTTGTGGTGCTCGCTTCGACAAAACCCAAGGGATCCTGGAGATCCTCGGCCGTGGGAAGTAGATCCGGATGTGCCCAGAGCGCATCACGTGCTTCGATTCCTGACCGCGAGCGAATGGCAGCAAAAACTGTATGCGCCTCGCGGAAGGTACGCGGACGCAATTGCATTCCCACCAAGGTACTGAAAGTACGTTCCGCCGGTCCACCTGTTGCGCGGCGACGCCCCATGCTCTCGCGCAACTGAGCCAACGAGCCGAGTCGATCACCCACGGCTTCGGTAACGCAGTCGTCCACCCAGCCTTCAATCAAGGCCAGTAACGTTTCGAGGCGCGCAACAGCTGCCCGCTGCTCCGGTGTGTCCTCGGGCTCGAGAACACCCGATGCCATGATCTCTTGAATTGCTTGTGGGTTAGTCATGTCAATGCCGCTGAATTGATCCCCGAGCGATTGCATGTTGACATCCATATACCGGGCATATTCTTCAACGGCGGAGAGCAAGCGCGGCCGCAACCACGGAACATGGTCAAACAGTCGCTGGTGTGCACTCTCACGAAGCGCCAAGAACAACATGATGTCTCGTGACTCGACACCTAAACCGTCTGCGAACTCGGCAATGTTGCGTGGAATCAGTGCGCGGGTTCCTGCGGGGGCAAGCGGGATTCCAACATCGGTGGACGAGAGCACCTCTTGCGCCAAGGCGGCCAATGCCTGTCCCAATTGATAGGCGAACGCCGTCGCGCCCAGCTGCGTCACCATGCCCAGCATGGGCGCCAACATGGAGACCATCTCGGGAGTGATGCCTCCAGGAATCATGTCCTTGAGTTGATCCGGTAGTTGCGCTTGCAATGCCTCAAGATCTGCCGCACCTAACTCACCCGCACCCGGATCACCACCCGGAATCATGGAGGACATGCGCTGTGCCATGGTCTCCGCGATCGGAGTCACAATCGCCTGCCAAATCGGCGCCGTCTCAACAAGCCATTCAGTGCGCGACCACGCATGAACAGCGGAGTCGGTGACCGGGAATGTCACGGCGGGATCTAGCCAGATGTCTGCGAGTTCCATGGCGGACTGCACGGCACGCTGTTCAGCGTCTGAGACAACCGGGTCAGTCCCTAGTCCTTGTCGGGCTACCTGCATCACCGTGGACCACGGGAGCGCTCCTTCATTCTGAGCCTGCTGCAGCATTTGCCCGAATTGGGTGAACATGGCACCGAGGTTATTCATGTTGAAATTGCCACCAGCGGAATCTCCAGCGCCAAATCCAAAGGGGAACGGAGGTACGGACATACGTCAACGGTAATACACGCACGAGAAAATGCACGAGGGCGACGCCGTAGCGCCGCCCTCGTCTGAGATGTCGAAAGGAATCCGGAGGATCTCCTTTAGGGAAGTGATGGTTGGTAGAGCGATTACGCCTTACCGAGGATGCGGGTCACCTTGGTGCCGCACACTGGGCAGATGCCCTTGGCGAATCGACGGCCATTGGTCTCTTCGACATGTCCGGTAAATTCGCGCTTCGCCTTGCACTTCACGCAATATGCCTCGCCGGTGTAGCTCTCGGCCATGGGGCCCTCCTGTTGACGTTCAATCCGCAGCGCGGTCGGTGACGGTCGTCACCTCGTGGCCCTGACTAACCTGAGCCGCCTCCACCATAGGGCAGAGGACCGGTTCGTCGGCCGTTGTACACAGCCTGTCCCCGGCGTGGCGGGGAAAAATCAGGGGTCAATTCGGACATATAGGACATTTATCGGCTGGGACCTCCGTTGGGGCAGAATGTGGCGGTGACCCGTGCACCCCGACTGACTGATCCAACAATGCTCCACCGGCACCTGGATCCGCTGCTCCGCATTCCTTCTCTGGGCGGATCTCCGGCAGAAACACACGCCCAGGAGGCCATGGCGGATTACCTCGCTGACATGGGTCTGGAGGTGCACACCTGGGCCATGGATCTCGAGCATCTGATGGCACAACCAGATTTCCCCGGCATGGAGGTCACTCGGTCACAGGGGCTGGGCGTTCTCGCAATCTGGCGCGGATCAGGCAATGCCCCCGCGCTGATGCTCAATGGGCACACCGACGTTGT
>JAIOWY010000051.1:0-11182 GCA_021741845.1 Candidatus Nanopelagicales bacterium | reverse complement strand
ACGTCGACATGATCGTGCAAAACGTGTCCTCCACCGCAACCGGTCGCACCGATGTCACTTTCACCTGCCCTCAGGATTCTGTCCAGACTGCCATGTCCGCACTCAATGGTGCCCGCGACTCCATTGATTTCGAGTCATTAAGTGTTGACGACCAGGTGGCCAAGATTTCCTTGGTGGGTGCAGGCATGCGCTCGCATCCTGGTGTTTCCGCGGACTTCTTTACCTCTTTAGCGGAGGCGGGTATTAACGTGGAAATGATTGCCACGAGTGAGATCCGCATTTCCATTGTGACCCGGGCCGACCAGGCAGCCAAAGCGGTGGAGGCCATTCACACTGCATTCGGCCTGGATGCAGACGGCGAGGCAGTTGTCTACGCAGGAACGGGGCGTTGATCCCATGGGTGAATTGAAAAACGTGGCGGTAGTTGGTGCCACCGGTCAAGTGGGCTCGGTCATGCTTCGCCTGCTCGCGGAGCGGAACTTCCCGATAAAGTCGTTGCGCTTATTCGCGTCTGCTCGGTCGGCCGGTTCCGTTATCACCTGGCAGGGTCAGGACATAACGGTGGAAGATGCCGCAACCGCTGATGTCAGCGGAATTGACATTGCCTTGTTCTCGGCCGGGGGAGCAACATCGAAGGAGCTCGCTCCGCGTTTTGCCGCCGCCGGTGCCACGGTGATTGATAATTCCTCCGCCTGGCGCATGGACCCTGATGTCCCATTGGTGGTCAGCGAGGTAAATCCCGAAGCAATCGCCCGGGCAACAAAAGGGATCATTGCGAATCCGAATTGCACCACCATGGCTGCCATGCCTGTTCTCAAGGCATTGGATTCGGCTGCCGGTCTCCAACGAATGGTGGTCACCACTTTCCAGGCGGTTTCCGGGAGCGGACTTGCCGGCGTGGAGGAACTCGTGGGTCAGGTCAATCAGGCCATGACCCAAGACGTGGCGGCGTTGACGCACTCTGGCTCCGCCGTGACTTTCCCCGCACCAACAAAATACGTGCGCACCATTGCTTTTGACGTTGTTCCGCTCGCCGGTTCCATTGTGGCTGACGGCAGCGAGGAAACGGACGAGGAACAAAAACTTCGCAACGAGAGCCGCAAGATTCTTGACCTCCCGAATCTCCACGTGTCAGGAACCTGTGTACGTGTTCCTGTTTTCACCGGCCATTCCTTGAGTATCAACGCTGAATTCGAGCGCGACATTACCCCGGAACAGGCGACCGCGGTGTTGAGTACGGCACCCGGTGTTGAGCTCTCAGATGTCCCCACGCCATTGCAGGCTGCCGGAGCGGACCCCACCTTCGTGGGTCGCATTCGACAGGATCAGAGTCTTGATAGCAACAAGGGACTGGTTCTCTTTGTGAGCAATGACAATCTGCGCAAGGGTGCAGCGTTAAATGCCGTGCAAATCGCTGAACTACTGGTGTAGCTAGTAACCCAGTTCGGTGAAGTCCCGGGCGTAAATCTCCCGGACAAGTGCGTCAGTCTCCACCGTGCGGTACTGATCAACCTTGGAAGCAGCTTTGGTAGATGTTTTGCAGTAGAACTGACCGTCGAGATCAGGTGTCCGCGTCAACTGGGCAATAGTTGGCCAGGAGTCATCCAGGTCCTCCAAGTGGATCACGTCGGAGTAGTCAATGATCCCGAGACCAATGTGATCGGCCTGGCGACGCCAGTGGGGATCTTGATCACGGGAATCCTGATCCTTGATCACGGTGAGGAATTCCGCAAAGGTGATCTCTGCTGCTGGTTTGTTCACTGCCTCGGAAATGTCCACACTCTGTCGTAACCCCTGGGTAATTTTTTCGAGGTAGCCGCTGAGCACGCGTGATGCAGGATTGCGCACCACCGTGAACCGGTTGTAATCCTTGCTGGTGAACACTTCTTCGAGCAGATCACTCGGAAGTTGATAGGGACGAACATGTGCGCCCGACTTCACACCGTTGTGGGGCTTGTCGAGAAAGCGTTGAGCGTGTGTCTCATTCAGGCGAGCGCCTTCCAGCGCACCGAGAGTGGCTTTCATGGTGCCACACCCGGCTTTTGGTACTTCGACATAAACGTACTTATTCACTAAGGAAATGTGCGTGTGAAAGTTCACTGACCGCCATCCCATGGCCTTCACATACGCCCTCGTGGTGGGACCTAAATCTGCCCGAGCCGGACGGCGGTCAATCATGGTCGCACCCTACTTGCTGAGCTGGATAGCCCGATGCATGCCTCAGTGAACTAAATGTGAGTACCCTAGGAATGTGGGTAGTGTGCGAATGACAGTGGATAGCAAGGCCACGGAAATTGTCGACCTTGCTTTGTGTCATCATGCCCGTGGAATTCGCCTTATTGGTTCGGCAGCCCAAGGAACTGACAGTGCTGAAAGTGATGCAGACTTCTTAGTTGATTTTACGGCCGACGCTTCCATTCTTGACGTCGTCCACCTCCGACTGCGACTTGAGGAGCTACTTGGTTGTCCTGTCGACGTAGTTCCGGTAGGTGGTCTTAAGGCGCGAGATGTCCACCTGATCGAGGATTCAATTCCGGTGTGAGCCGAAGCGATGATTTGCGAAGGGCAGATATTGTGGACGCGTGCAACGAACTGGCGGAGCTTGCACGGGTGCGAAAGTCAGGAATTATTCGTGAGTATCTGTAAGTACGGAGTGACCCGCAGTTGATCTGGAAATTTGTAGAAGTCGATGCCCCGCTATTGGCGGATCAACTGGGGAATACCTGAGTACCTGCGCGATACGCATCCGACAGTCGGGGTGGCGGGATTTGAACCCACGGCCTCTTCGTCCCGAACGAAGCGCGCTACCAAGCTGCGCCACACCCCGCACCAATCAGGTGCGGTCTACGACCACATTGATTGAGCCAACGTAGCCTAGCGGAGCGGTTTAGATGGGTACCATCCGATCTGTGACTAGTGCGGAAGTAACGGCCAACCTCCAACAATATGACCGGGATCAACGGGCAGCTCTCCAGGCTGTTCGCGCGGTGGTCGTTGGTTCACTCCCCAGTGGCGAGGAGGTGATTGCCTGGGGAATGCCGAGCATCCGAATCGGGGGTGAGTTAGTACTCAGTTACGCAGGATTTAAAAATCACAATTCGATTTTTCCTGGTCTCGGGGATCCGTCTACAGGTTTTGGGTCTGACGTGGAGAAATTCCGAACCTCCAAGGGTGCATTGCAGTTTGGGAAGGACGCTACCTTTCCACCACGTCTGATGAAGCGGATCATTGCGCAGCGCATTACCGAGATCAACGAGAGTTTTCCAAAAAAGAGTGGTGTGTTCAAAGAGTTCTATAAATCCGGTCAGTTGAAGGCCGAGGGGACCATGAAGAACGGAAATATGCACGGGAAGTGGACGTGGTACCGCGCGGATGGCAGTCGGATGCGTACTGGTGAATTTAAGAATGGTGAACGTGTGGGTACGTGGGTCACATACACACGGGATAGTGCCCCGCACAGGGTGACTCAGCTATAGAGGTTAGCTGCGGGCGGTGAACGTCAGGAGCGTTGCTTCGGGTGGGCAGGCGAAACGAAATGGCGCATAGCGCGAACAACCCAGACCGGCGGAGACATGCAGATAGCTACTCCCGTGGGTGGACAGTCCACGTGCACGTTGGGTGTCGAGATCGCAGTTAGTCACCAAGGCGCCGTAGCCGGGGACACGCAACTGGCCACCGTGGGTGTGACCCGCCAGGATCGTGCTGGCACCGTCGGCGGCCATGGCATCAATGACGCGGGCGTACGGTGCATGCACCACACCGAGGGTGAGGTCCGCGTTCGTGTCGAACGCACCTGACACCTGCGAGTAGTCGTCACGACCAATGTGGGGGTCGTCTACCCCGCGAACATCAATGAGTCGACCATCTACTTTCCACTCGGCAGACGTATTGGTCAAATTCAGCCACCCAAACTCCGATAAGCCGTTGGCCAATGGTTCCCAGTCCAGCATTCTGCGTTTCGGTTCAAGCGTGGATGGACCAGCAAAATATTTGGCGGGGTTAATGGGTTTAGGTGCGTAGTAGTCATTACTACCGAGAACAAACGCGCCGGGCACGTGGAGTAGCGGTACTAGTGATTCGAGCGCAGCGGGAATCCCGTGTTCATGGGAGAGAAAGTCACCGGTGGCAACAACTGCATCAGGGGAGAGGGCTGTGAGTGATTGAACCCATTCCCTTTTGCGCTGTTGGCCGGGAACCATGTGCAGATCGGAGATATGCAGTACGCGGAGATCGCGTTGTCCGGGAGATAGCACGGGAATGCGCTCCCGGCGAAGGGTGAATCGAGTGGTTTCCAGGTGTGCATAAGCGAGTGCGCCAGCACCAACGACAGCACCGCCAGCAAGTGCTCGACCGAGTGAAACCATGGCCATATGTTCGCATGTGCCACAATGCGAGCATGTCAGCAGATCAGATCGCCCCTCTCAAAGCGCAACTTCAAGCAGATCTCACCGCCGCCATCAAGTCACGGAATGAACTTGCCTCCTCCACGCTGCGCATGGTACTTACTGCTGTCACTAATGAGGAAGTCTCTGGCAAAGAGGTGCGGGTGCTCAGCAACGAGGACGTTCTCACTGTACTGACGCGTGAGGCAAAGAAGCGCAAGGAAAGTGCCGCGGCGTATGCCGACGCACAGCGCCCCGAATTAGCCGATCGAGAGAATGCTGAACTTGCGGTCATTACTGCATACCTGCCAGAGCAGATCTCTGAAGAAGAACTGAACGCCATTGTTGCGGCGGCGGTGGCTACCGTGGCTGAGTCGGGTACCACCGGCGGCGCGGCACTGGGTGCCGTCATGAAAATTGTGCAACCGCAGGTTAAAGGTCGCGCTGATGGCGGCGCGGTTGCCGCCAAGGTGAAGGCAGCACTGGCCTAACCAGCTATTCGGTTCCCTCAAACTCCGGTGGGGTGTTTTCAAATTCTTCACCGGCCGGGATTGTTTCCTCACCCGGAACAACAAGCGATCCCGGGTCGGTGTTGTCGAACTCCGCCTCACCTTCAGGAATAAATACTTCGACTTCTTCGGTCTCTTCCACCGGTGCGGTGTAGCTCGGAACAGCAAAATCAGTGCGCAGATCGAAATTGGCAATAGGTAGATCCGCGCTGGCGATCTGCATGGCCTCTTTCCAGATGGGACCGGGGAAGGTTCCGCCGTACACCTGGTTGTAGTACTTGCCGTTGATGGTGACCTGCTTGAGGGGGAAAGCAAAACCACCACGGGGGTCACCGACCCATACAGCAGATGCCACCTGCGGGGTGTACCCGGCAAACCACACGGCCGCCGATTCGTTGGTGGTTCCGGTCTTGCCAGCACTTGGACGATCCCCCAGGCTCATGGCGGCGCCGGTCCGACCAGAAATGCCACCGTCCACCACGCCGTTGAGCATGTAGGTCACGCCATCTGCCACCGAGCGGTCCAGAATTTGCCGGCAATTTCCGTTGGGCACGGGCAGTCGCGCACCATCTCGGTCACGGATGTCAATGATCGGCACGGGCTCGCAGTAGCGACCGTGGGCGGCAAATGTGGCATAGGCGTTGGCCACGGAGAGGGGTGACACCTCCATGGTGCCTAATGTGAAGGATGGAACCCGAAGGAGTGGATCGCCGTTACCCAGGGTGACGCCCAGGGATTCGGCAATATCCACGGGGCGACAAATACCGGTTCGTTCTTCCAGTGCCATGAAGTAGGTGTTGGTGGAGTACGCGGTGGCCAGGGGCATGTTCAATGTGCCGGAGGTTGTTGAGTTACGCACGGTGACCGGGTCAAATGGAACACCGGTGTCGCAATTGACAAAGCCAGTGAACGTCGCGGGACTCGGCGAGCTGATGTACTCGTTGGGAGAAATACCAGCCTCTAATGCAGCCGCCAAGGTGAACACTTTGAAGGTGGACCCGGCCTGCATTCCGATCGTTCCACCCATGCTTTGGTTCACGTTGTAGTTGTACGTTGTCTTACCGCGTCCACTAGTTCCCCACGTGCGGTTCTGTGTCATGGCAAGGATGCGACCGGTTCCTGGCTCCACCATGCTAATAGCCGCGGCTTTCCCACTGTCGTCTGTCGGTGGGATCGCTTTGTTGACAACGTCTGTCACGGCATTCTGCACTGCAGGGTCAATGGTGGTGGTGATGGTGTAACCACCGCGACGCAAGAATGCTTCACGTGCTTCAGGTGTGTCGCCAAATGTTGGATCGGTGCGAATCGTTTGAATCACGTAGTCACAAAAGAACGGTGCGTAACTGGATGTGCATCCGTTGGCGACCTCGGTGGGGTTCAAGGTGGATGTCACCGGAATCGCCTGTGCCTGTTCAGCAGTTTCTTCCGTGATGTAACCGAGTGAGGCCATGCGTGAGAGCACCACGTTGCGGCGCTCCTGGGATAGCTCGGGGTTACGCAGTGGGTCATACGCCGTGGGTCGTTGGACGATTCCGGCGAGGGTGGCGGCTTCCACCAAGTTGAGGTTTGCCGCCGGTTTAGAGAAGTAGCGCCGAGATGCCGCTTCAATCCCGTAGGCACCGGAGCCAAAGTACGCAATGTTGAGGTACCGCGCCAGAATTTCGCTCTTGGTGAAGCGCTTCTCCAACGCTAAGGCGTATCGGACCTCTTTGATCTTGCGCGCGGAATTATCTCCACGTGCGGCTTCGAGTTCCTCAGGAGTTGCCGCTTGGTTGACCAACACATTTTTGACGTATTGCATGGTCAGCGTTGAAGCACCTTCGGAGATTTCACCGCTACTGGCATTAGACGCAAATGCGCGAACAATTCCGCGGAAGTCGACGCCGTTGTGGTCCAGGAACCGTGAATCCTCCACCGCAATCGTGGCCTGCCGCATGATCGGGGCAATGCTCTCCAGCGGCACCTCCACCCGATTCTGGTAGTACAGGGTGGCCAGCACGGAGCCATCGGAAGCCAAGATCACGCTGCGCTCGGGTAGCGGTGGCGTGTTGAGTTCGTCGGGAAGGGACTCAAAGTCGCGAACCACGTCCCGGGTCAGAACCCCCACGGATCCGGCGAAGGGCACCAGCATGAGCCCCACGAGGGCACCGGCCACGGCAGCCATGACCGCCACGGCGGCGATTCTGGTCAGAATCCCGCTCAGGGTGCGGTGTTCACGGTTCACAGCCATCAGACGTCAAGGGTATGTCCGATGTTCCGCGAATCCACGACCCGCACCCACTTTGTGACAAATTTCCCGAATAAAAAAGGTATTGACTCTGCTCGGGGGAGCCGACATAGTTCAGGAATACAGGTGTTCCACTCGGCTGGTGTGTAGGCACACGGTCACTACCCACCAGGGGATACCGGACTCGGAGCGATCCTTCGAGATTTGTCCACATATTCACACTGGAGTTCAGGAGCGCTTTTTTCCATGTCTATTGCCACCGAATGGGCCGCCAACGCCGCGTGCCGTGCCACCGATCCAGACACACTTTTTGTTCAAGGAGCCGCACAGAACCGGGTCAAGGCCATTTGCCTGGGCTGTGAAGTGCGCACCGAATGCCTCTCCGATGCCCTGGATAACCGGGTGGAGTTTGGTGTCTGGGGTGGCATGACCGAGCGGGAGCGCCGGGCACTGCTGCGTCGCCGACCCAATGTCGCCTCGTGGCGCACCTTGCTCATGAGTGCTCAGAATGAATACGAGCGTCAAACCCTGTTGACGAGTTCCGATCGCGCGTCCTAGAAGCGATAACTAGGTCCCACTCACCAGGCCCCACTCACCAGCTGGTGTGTTCGGCCAAGGCCGAACCCACGGACCGCAGCCCATCGAGGTCGTGAATGTCCTCCGGCATGGCCGGAACGGAAATGATCGGCACACCGGGGTGTGCTCCCTCGAATCGTTGAATCAGGTGTTTTTGTCGGGCCTTGATCTGCATTCGTTCTGCATGTAGTTCCAACAGTGCCGCGGTCATGGCGGTTCCGTCATCTGAATCTGAATCTTCCCGCGCACCTTCTCGTAACAGTTGCGCCGCGGCAGCAATCTGTTCCTCGGACAGCCCGGTCTCGGTGACGTCTTGCACCCGGTTGAGAACTAATCCGGCGAGTGGCATGGAATCACGCTGTAGGCGTTCGACAAAGAAGGAGGCTTCGCGGAGTGCATCGCGTTCCGGCGCGGCGACCACGAGGAACTGGGTGCCGGGTTGTTTGAGCAATGCGTAGGTGGCGTCAGCCCGCTCACGGAAACCACCGAATGTTGTGTCGATAGCAGCAACAAATGTGCCAATGTCGGCGAGCACTTGTGCACCGAGAATCTTGCTGAGGACATTGGTGAAGATACCGAATCCGAGTGCGGCGATACGTCCGAGTGCATTACCGGCACCGCGTGCAGGTGCGGTCAAAATTCGAATGAATCGACCATCGAGGAAGGAACCCAAACGAGCAGGGGCATCGAGAAAATCCAAGGCGTTACGGGACGGTGGGGTGTCGACAATAATCAAATCCCAGTCAGTGGTGTTGTTGTGGAGTTGGCCCAATTTTTCCATGGCCATGTATTCCTGCGTACCGGCGAAAGACGAGGACAGGGCCTGGTAAAACGGATTGCTCAATATCTGTTGGGCACGTTCGGGGTCGGCATGGGATTCAACGACTTCGTCGAAGGTGCGTTTCATGTCCAGCATCATGGCGTTGAGACTTCCGCCGGATACACCGCGAACGGGTCGAGGCGTGTTGTCCAGCTCGGTCAGTCCCATGGCTTGTGCGAGTCGACGTGCCGGATCAATGGTGAGCACACAGACATTGCGACCCATTTCGGCTGCGCGGACACCGAGAGCTGCGGCCGTGGTTGTTTTGCCCACGCCGCCAGCACCGGTGCACACAATGATGCGAATGCTCGGGTCCGCCAGGAGGGCATCTATGTTGAATGAGTTCACCGGGTCACTCCGGCGTTACGCATGACGCGGGCTAATTCGTACAAGCCACTGAGGTCGATCCCCGAAGGGATAAGCGGCAATGTGACCAAGGGCAGCCCTAACTCCGTGAGGCGCTCGAGTTCACGCTGTTCGAGGTCAACTCGTTGAGAGTGATCCACGGCCTCCTGTTCGAGGACGTCGATTAAGACGGCGGAGTCAATTCCTACGGAAGCGAGACTCGAGGCGAGGGCGCTGGAATCGAGGGAGTGCTCAAGTGCCCGAGTCCGCTGGTCGGCATTAAGGCGTGGCGGGCGCATGAGATTGACGAATATTCCGCCCACGGGCAAGTTGTTGGCTCGCAGGTCCTCGATTCCGTCGATTGTTTCCTGCACGGGCATTTCCTCGAGGAGTGTCACCAGGTGAATGGCTGTCTGCTCCGAGGCGATCACACTCATGACGGAGTCGGCGTGATTCTTGATGGGACCCACCTTGGCCAGCCCTGAGACCTCGGAATTCACATTGAGGAAACGGGTAATGCGTCCGGTCGGTGGTGCATCGAGGACAACGTAGTCATACGCATTTGACGCTTTCTTCTCCTTGCGTTTGACCACCTCGACGGCTTTGCCGGTCAACAGCACATCTCTCAGCCCGGGGGCAATAGTGGTGGCGAAATCAATGGCGCCCATTTTCCCCAGAGCCGATCCAGCGCGACGCATTTTGTAGAACATTTCCAGGTAGTCCAGCAGCGCGTCTTCGGTGTCCACAGCGAGCGCCCACACCTCGCCTCCACCGGGAGCCACCGCCACCTTGCGTTCTTCATAGGGCAACGGGGGGACATCGAAAAGTTGCGCAATTCCTTGGCGACCTTCCACTTCCATCAAGAGAACCCGATGTCCATCCGTGGCCAAGGCAATGGCCAAGGCGGCGGCGACGGTGGTCTTACCGGTACCCCCTTTACCGGACACCACGTGCAATGTGACGTCGGCAAAGGCGTCGGTGGGCCAAGGGTGCATTGCTTCACCCTAACTAATACCCACACGTTACGCTCACGACATGACTTCCTGGGAATACGCCACTGTGCCGCTACTCGTCCATGCCACCAAGCAGATCCTGGATACCTGGGGTGAAGACGGGTGGGAGCTGGTGCAGGTAGTCCCCGGTCCCAATCCAGAGAACATGGTCGCCTATCTCAAGCGCCAGAAGGGTTAATCACATGTCGCAGGTTGAAGATCGCTTAGCCGAATTAGGTCTCACTGTTCCCGAGGTCGCGGCACCCGTGGCCTCCTATGTCCCCGCTGTGATTTCCGGGAATTACGTGTATACCTCCGGTCAGTTGCCCATGGTGGCGGGAACGTTGGCCGCCACGGGTCGACTCGGTGCCGAGATCGACCAAGAGGAAGGGACACGTCTGGCGGAGATCTGCGCGCTCAATGCGATCGCTGCTGTCAAGAGTGTCCTGGGCGATCTTGACCGCGTTGTCCACGTTGTGCGGGTGACCGGATTCGTGTCCAGCATCCCCGAGTTCCACGCCCAGCCGGCTGTTATTAATGGTGCCAGCAATCTCTTGGGTACCGCATTTAACGGAGCGCATTCACGCTCCGCTGTGGGAGTAGCAGCACTGCCGTTGAACGCACCCGTTGAAGTCGACATGATTGTTGAGTTCAAATAGCACGTGGGAAATCAATCGCCTGTGAGCCTGTCGGTGCGCGAACGCATCGACTCTGTTGCTCGGGGCGATTCCCGGTGGGCAATTCCACCCGCATTGCCGGCCGCAACGGTGGTGATTGTCAGGCCGCATGCAGAAGGCGATTCCCCCTTTGACGTTGTCATGCTGCGGCGTACATCCACCATGCAATTTGCCGCACACATGGCGGTCTTTCCTGGAGGGAAGGTTGATCCAGTTGATCACGCGTTCCCCAACCCCTTTGCGGCATGCGCGGTGCGCGAGGTGGAGGAGGAGGTCGGAATCGAGGTGACCGACTTGATCATGTGGGACCACTGGGTTACTCCAGAGATTGAACCCATGCGTTACGACGTGCACTTTTATCTCGCCGTGGTTCCCCCGGAGACGAGCGGTGAACTCCTCACCACAGAGGCAGATGAAATGCTGTGGCTCACGCCGCAGGCGGCACACGCCCGCTCCCTGGACGGATCCCTGCACATGCTGCGACCCACGCAGGTGGTGTTGCAGGAACTATCCGCCGCGCCCCATGTTCGAGCATTGTGTGAACTGGCGGTGACTCGGGAGATTTATCCGCGGTTACCGCGCCCCGTGCTCACCGAGGATTCGTCCATCCGCTGGGACCTGATCAATGGGCACACCATGGCGGTTCAGTACCAG
>JAIOWY010000050.1:0-11242 GCA_021741845.1 Candidatus Nanopelagicales bacterium | reverse complement strand
CCAGGGTGGCAATAATTGCCACAGCGGTGCCAATGCGCACCGGCAGGATGGCGGATTCGTCATTGGTCACGTGAGCAGACTAATCACTACCGCTTAGAGTTAAGGCATGACTCCAGGATTTCGCCGAGCCGTGACGATTGTGGTGCTCATCTCCATGATCGCAAGCGTGTTTGTAGCCGCGGTGTGGTCTCTGTAGTTAGTGCCCTCGCGTCGGTCGTTGCCGGGGTGGCCACCGTCCTGATAGCGCCAGCAGTGGCGGTCGCAGAGGAACGAGTCCTGTGTGAAGTTACGGACCCCCGCCTAACAGAAATCTCCGGCATGACTGCGTCGGCGTTGCACCCCCAGGTTATGTGGCTGCACAACGATTCGGGGGATGCAGCACGGTTATATGCCGTGGACCTCACCGATTGCGCCGTCGTTGGTGAGGTGACATTGAAAAATGTCGATGCACGCGACTTCGAAGGAATAGCCACCGGGGTGGATCCCCAGGGTCGGCCGGTGCTGTGGGTGGGTGACATTGGCGACAACCTAGATTCCTGGGACAACGTATCCCTGTACCGAGTGCGGGAGCCACGGACACTGGGAAAGAAATCGGTGCGTGCAGTGCGCTTTCGATTCACCTACCAAGACCGCCCGCACAATGCCGAAACAATTCTGGCGGATCCAGATTCCCCCCAGGTGTGGATTGTGACAAAGCAGTTAGCCTCCGGATCGATCTATGCACTGCCGCGCACACTGTCACGGTCGCGAATCAACATTGCCGAGAAAGTGGGGAGGGTAGGAGGTTTAGTGACCGATGGTTCCATGAATCCACAGGGAACCGGGTTTGTGTTGCGGGACTACTTTGATGCCCACTCGTATTCCGGTCAGCCCCCCGGAGTGCTCGTGGACACGTATGCGCTGCCCGCGCAGATTCAAGGAGAAGCGATTGCGTTCACTGCAGATGGTTCAGCCCTAGTGATCGCCAGTGAGAACGACTCGCGACTGATCCAGGTCGCGGTGCCGGGGAGTGAACCGCTCGTTGACGTGCCGGATAAAGGTCCTGTAGTTGACTCAGAGGGCGGAGTGGCCGAGCCCACGAGCGGGGACGTGAATTACACGCCGCTGGTGGTGGGGGTGGTCGGGGGAATGGCCCTGGTGACCGGGTTGATTCTCATGAGTAGGAAACCCAAGGACAGAGCAATGGGCAGCACCAAAAAGGCTGAGTGAACACCGACCGCGTCTGCTAAGGCTCCGAGTAGAAACGGTCCCACCCCGCCCGCGGTACTTCCGGCGACGGAGGACAGGGCGGAGGCTCGGTCACTCTGTCCACCGGATGCGAGAACAACGCGGCTCACACCAATGGGCCAGAAGACGGACACGCCAATCCCACTGATGACTAATCCAATGAGCATGACCACGCCGGTGGTGCTCAACCACACCATGAACCAGCCGGCAAGTGTGGTGAACACGGCAAAAGCCAGGATTCGATCAACGGGGAAGTATTCGGCGAAACGAGATCCAAACACCCGACCAATAAAAATGCCACCGGTGACGGCAGCCACCGACGCCGCCGCCGCACCTGCCTCGAACCCACCGCGGTCACGCAGTAGATCAGCACTCCAAATAGTCAGCGTGAACTCGGTGGAGAGAAAGAGAAAGAGCGTAATCAGTGACCACCAGAACAACCGCGGAAAAGGTTGGTGGGTCGATTCCCGAACCTGCTCCTCCGCGGGAACGCGAAACACTCGGGGGTTGCGTCGCATGAGCAGCAAACTCACCACGACCCCGGCGAACATGACCCACACGCCCGCGCGCCACCCGAGGAAAATTACCGAGCCCAGTCCAATGGCCAGTGGTGACAAAATCCCAGCAAAGGCCGCCAACGCATTTGCTTCCGTGATGGCCGCAGGCCCGGCCGCTTTCTCGTAATCAAAGAGAAATGCGCTGGCGCCAATAATCACGGCGGAACCAAAGAAGGAGGCGAGAAAGGCGCCCACCATGGTGACCGGGAATCCACCGGGAGCGGTGTACACCAGAACGCCTGCAACGGTGCCCAACAAGGCGACGGTGATAAAGCGCCCACGACCTAAGGTCAAAATAAATTTCGCGGCCAACAGTCCGGCCACAATCCCACCAATGGAGAAAACAACAGCGTGCAGTGACGCAACGGTGCGTGACGTTCCCTGTTCATCGCGAATCAATGCTTGTGTCGCGCTAAACCCATAAATAAACCAGGCGTAAGTCGTAATAGAGAAATAACCGGCCCATGTGGAACTGTTGCGAATCGGGCGCGCAGGAACGAGTGTGCTCACGTGAGTTGCGACATGACGTAATCAACGGACGCGATTAACGCCTTGACATCTTCAGGGTCCACGGCAGGGAACACGGCAATGCGCAATTGATTTCGCCCCAACTTGCGATACGGCTCGGTGTCCACGATTCCGTTGGCGCGCAGAGCCTTGGTAATGGCGGTCGCGTCAATGGACTCGTCCACGTCGATAGTGGCAACCACTTTCGAGCGGAGCGCGGGATCGGACACAAAGGGACTCAGCAATGGGTTTTTTTCCGCCCAGTCGTAGAGCAACGCGGAAGACTCGCCGGTGCGGGCAGTGGTCCACTGCAAACCACCGTTGGTGTTGAACCAATCCACCTGCTCCGCCATTAAGAAAATGGTGGCCAGGGCGGGAGTGTTGTAGGTCTGCTGCAAGCGAGAGTTGTCAATGGCGGTGACCAGATCCAGGGAGTCAGGAATCCACCGGCCCGACTCTTTGATCTCGGTGGCGCGGGCGATTGCCGCTGGAGACATGAGGGCGAACCACAAACCACCATCAGAACCAAAGCTCTTCTGCGGTGCGAAGTAGTAGGTGTCGAACTGGGTGGGATCAATGGCCAAGCCGCCGGCGGCGGAGGTGGCGTCAATGATCATGAGGGAGTCTGAATCGGCACCGGCAACCCGCTGGGGAGTCACGGCGACACCGGTGGAGGTTTCATTGTGCGGGCTGCAGTACGCGTCAATACCCGCTTCCGCAGCAAAGTGCGGTGCGGACCCGGGGTCGGATGCATGGATGGTCGGTGAGCCCAGGTGGGGTGCTTTCTTCACGCCCGAGGCGAACTTGGCGCCGAACTCACCGAAGGACAGGAATTGAGCGCGGTCACGGATCAGGCCACAGGACGCCACGTCCCAGAACACGGTGGAGCCGCCGTTACCCAGCACAACTTCATAACCCTCCGGCAGGGTGAACAGGGTGGACAGCCCTTCGCGCAACCGCTGCACCTGGTTTCGCACCGTGGCCTGACGGTGCGAGGTGCCCATATAGGTCTGCCAGACGGCGGCCAATGCATCGGTTTGTTCCCGGCGCACCTTGGAAGGCCCGCTACCAAACCGCCCGTCAACTGGAAGTACGTCGGACGGAATGCGGATCTCGGACACGGAGGTGCTCCTTTGGCAGGGTTAGACGATCGGATACCCCGAGGGTTCAACGGTGCCGTCGTCCCAGCCGGGGACTTGCTGCGGTGTTCTTGGTCCGGGACCGATATAACGCGCGGTGGGTCGGACCAATCGACCAACTTTCTTCTGCTCAAGGATATGCGCTGACCAACCAGCCAAGCGCGCGCAGGTGGTCATAGCCGTGAAGTACTCGACCGGAACTTCGGCGTAGTCCAACATCACCGCAGCCCAGAAATCAATATTGGTCTCCAATGGACGGTCGGGTCGGCGACTGCGCAGCTCTGCCAACGCGGCGTTTTCCACCGCCAGAGCTTCCTCGTAGCGGGGAACATTGAGCCGCTTGGCGGTTTCCCGCAGGACGCGGGCGCGCGGATCCTCGACGCGGTACACGCGGTGCCCAAAGCCCATGATCCGTTTCCCGGCATCCAGTTGATTCTTGATATAGGTCTCCGCGTTGCCGCTCTCGCGAATGGTGTTCAGCATGGTGAGAACGCGGGCGGGTGCGCCACCGTGCAGCGGGCCACTCATGGCACCAATGGCGCCACTCATGGCTGCGGCAACATCAGCGCCCGTGGACGCGATCACCCGTGCGGTGAACGTGGACGCGGTGATTCCGTGTTCGGCGGCAGCAACAAAGTAACTGTCAATGGCCTGGGTGTGATTGGGATCGGGGTCTCCCCGCCACCGGGTCATGAATCGTTCAACGATTGTGCGGGCGGAATCAATACGCTCCTGCGGCACCATGGGCACGCCCAGTCCACGTGCGGATTGCGCAATGAAGGACAGTGCCATGACAGAAACGCGGGCTAGGTTTTCGCGTGCCGTGGCATCGTCAATATCTAATAAGGGTTGTAACCCCCACGCGGGAGCGAGCATGGCGATCGCGGACTGAACATCAACGCGAACGTCACCCGAGTGAACCGGGAGCGGGAATTGCTCAGCCGGGGGGAGACCCGGGTTGAATCGGTTGTCCACGAGGAGCCCCCACACATTGCCATAGGAGACTTTGCCCACGAGATCTTCAATGCTGACACCGCGGTATCGAAGAATGCCGCCATCTCGATCGGGTTCAGCAATTCCCGTTTCAAAGGCGACAACGCCCTCGAGCCCGGGCACGAAATCGGCCACCGTTCCTCCTCGTATCCGCTGCGGTCAGCGCTCAGAGACACATCATGGTGGAATTAGCGGGTGGAAGCCACCAGTAACAGTGTCGGATCGGTAACAAACACCCCCGTGCGCGTGCAGGACTTACGGATTACCTATGACCAAGCGGTACTCACCGAGGACATGCTGGCCGCGGATCCCTTCAGCCAATTCACCGCCTGGTTCGCCGAGGCCAGCGCCGGCACCATTCTCGAGCCCAATGCCATGGTGCTCAGCACCGTGGCCGCGAGTGGGCAACCCAGCTCACGCACCGTGCTACTGAAAGACATATCCGCCGCCGGGTTCACCTTTTTCACCAACCTCACTTCCACCAAGAGTCAGCAGATCACCGCGAACCCGCAGGTGTCCTTGTTGTTCCCCTGGTACGAACTTCACCGTCAAGTGATTGTGACCGGGGAAGCGGAGCTACTAAGCCGTGATGCCGTGCAGGAGTATTTCCACTCCCGTCCCCGTGAGTCACAAATCGGTGCATGGGTCAGTGATCAATCCAGTGAGATAGAAAGTCGCGATTACTTAGATGAGCGGTTCGAGAACGTGACCCGCGAGTTTGCGGCCGTTGAACCCATCCCCGTCCCCGATCTTTGGGGCGGTTGGCTTGTGCGTGCATCCAGCATTGAATTCTGGCAGGGTCGACCCTCCCGTTTACACGACCGATTGGTGTTCAGGTGCAGCACTGCTGACGCTGATCTCACCGAGGCTGCGCAGTGGACAGTGCATCGACTATCCCCGTGACTGCCCACAGGGGCGGCTACTGAGCGAGTCGTTCCGCCACTAGTTCATCGAAACTTAAACCGCGGGACTTGGCTTCCTTTTTCAATTTCTTGCGTAATGTTTTGGGAATTGAAATAGTCACGGCGATTAATTTGTCTTTGCTTTTGGTCTGCACTGAATCACTGGTGTTCCCAGTGATTCCTAAATCTTTGTTTGTGGTGTCGAATGACTTGGGTGCCTGTGGCGCCACGGGGTGAATGGTTGAGTCACTCGCCTTGCGCAACGCCGGGCGCGGAGTGGGATCAAATGCTGGTTGGTTGGACACGATTAACCCCATAACCTTTTTCTCGGTGCGACGGAATCTAGGACCTGATCAAAAACGGTAGATACCTCCACGCCAGCGGGGGATTCCCACGCATGGATCGGCATGCCGGCCGCTTCAGCCTGTGTGATGGCATTTCGCTCGGGCACCTCTGTACTGAGCACAACCGGTCCAAAGGAGTCGCGCAACTCCTTAATCCGGTGACGGTGTTCAGCAACGGTCGGGCGCACCCGATTGAGCAAAATGCGTGCGGGATTCAACGCAGGGTTGGAGGCCAGGCGAATCACGTCCACTGCCTCCACCGCTTTCTGGGCTCCGGACAGTGCGAAGTAGGCGGGCTCGGTGACCACGAGTGCATCAGTCGCCGTGTGCAATGCATTGCGGGTCATTTCCCCCAGGGACGGGGGGCAGTCGATCACGACCAGGTCGAATTGGCGTGGCACGGTGCCCAGGGCAATGGGCAATCGTTGTGAGGAGAGGGGGCCTTCCATGGTGTTGCGGTGTTCCAAGGTGTGGTCAGCCGCCAACACTTGTACGCGATTTCCCCAGGCCGAGTCAACGAGCGCCTGGCTGGCAATCCCGGGTTGTGGATCGGCCAGGACGTCATTCATGGTGAACGGTGGATTGTCCACACCCAAGCCCATGGTGGCATTTCCCTGAGGGTCCAGGTCAATAACCAGAACGCGCTCACCCCGTTTCCACGCCGCGCTGGCCAGTCCCAAGGCCACGGTGGTCTTGCCCACCCCGCCTTTCATGGAGAGGACGGAGACAATGCGCATGGAGCAACCTTATGAGCGGCCTTTAATGGAGGCGAAGTCGGCTAGGGCCACCTCACGTTCCACCTTGTGATCGACAATCGGTTCGGGGTAGCCGTGGTCGTATCCGCCCAGGACATCCCAGGGTTCATGGGCACTACCACCGGCAAGGTGGTCCAATTCGGGGACATAACGACGGACGTATTCCCCATTCGGGTCAAACTTCAGGCCTTGGGTAATTGGGTTAAAGACCCGATAAAACGGTGACGCATCTGTTCCGCACCCGGCGGTCCACTGCCACCCGTGCGTGTTACTCGCAAGGTCACCGTCCACAAGGTGCTGCATAAAGAACTGTGCCCCCCGCTGCCAGGGAATATGCAGATCCTTCACCAGGAAACTAGCGGTGATCATGCGCACTCGGTTGTGCATCCAGCCGGTGCTCACCAGTTGACGCATTCCTGCGTCAACAATCGGGTACCCGGTGCGCCCCTCGCACCATGCATCAAACATGGAATCCGCCTCGGGACCACTCGCCCACGGCATGATCGAGTCGTAACGCGCATCCAGTGACGTGTGCACGGTCTGCGGATTGTTAAACAAGATATCCGCATAAAACTCACGCCAACAAATTTCCTTGATGTACACAATGTCCTCGGGTGCGAGCTCTGCAAGCAATGAACGCGGATGTATTTCCCCGTATTTCAAACTGTGGGAGAGCATGCTGGTGCCGTCCAGATCAGGACGATTCCGATCCTCGGAGTATTGCGCGAGTGCGGACTTTTTAAAGTGTTTCCACCTTCTCCAGGCAGCGTCCTCGCCAGCCTCCGGAAGTGGAATGGATGATTGAACAGTGGGCAGCCCTTCACTGGGGGCCGTGACAAATGTGGGCAACGGTCCGCGCGCCGGTTCGCGCCACCCGTGTTCAACCCAGTTCTTATAAAAAGGTGTGAACACCCGAAATGGGGTTCCGTCTCCCTTGAGCACTCGACCCGGTGCCACGGCGTACGGAGAGCCAGTGCGGATCAGGGGCACACTCAATTCCGCCAGGGCTGCCTCTACCTCGCGGTCACGCTGTTGACCATAAGGTCCAAAGTCCGCCGCAATGTGCACCGAATCCGCACCGATTTCCCGCACCAATTCACTCAGAACGTTGGCCGGTTTTCCGTGGCGCACCACCAACGCACCGCCGAGGGATTCATTCAGTGATCGCAGACTCTGCGCCAAGTACGCCCGGCGATTATTGCTGGCTGAGTCCCACAGTGCGGGATCGAGAATAAACAGCGGGAGTACCTGGGGTCCCGCCTCGAGAAGTGCGGGGTTGTCCTGGATTCGTAAGTCCCGACGGAACCACATAATGCTGGGCACGGGGACACTCTAGGTTCGTCGACCGCATTTCACCTGTTGGGGCGGACGGCGACCGGGTGAAATCCTGTGTTCCGGGTAGATTGACACCGTGAGCGATCTCATTGACACGACGGAGATGTATCTCCGCACGATCTTTGAGTTGGAGGAGGAAGGAATTCCCCCCATGCGCGCGCGCATCGCGGAGCGTTTAGGTCAGAGTGGACCAACGGTCTCGCAGACGGTGGCGCGCATGGAACGCGACGGCCTGGTCAGTTTGGGCAAGGAACGCCACCTGGAACTCACGGAAGAGGGACGCCACCAGGCGACCCGCGTCATGCGCAAACATCGCTTGGCCGAATGCATGCTGATCGACATGCTGAAAATGCCCTGGGAAGAAGTTCACGCCGAGGCATGTCGGTGGGAACATGTCATGAGTGACTCCGTGGAGCGCCGGTTAATGGAAATCCTTGATCACCCGACCGTGTCCCCCTTTGGAAACCCCATTCCCGGTTTGGCGGAGATTGATGCGACCGTGACCAGCGATCCGGGCGCAGCGGACTCGGTGGTCAGCATCACCGAAATTCTCGGCGAGGAACCCAGCGGAGTTGTTATTCGCCGGTTGGCGGAAACAATTCAATTGGACGAGGAAGTAATGGCCCGGTTACGCCGAGTCGGTGCACTGCCCGGTGCGCGCGTCAAGGCGTACAAGGTGGGTGCGGGCGTGTTTATTGGTAGCGCTGGTGAATACACCGAGGTTCCTGAGCACGAGGCCGTGCACATATTTGTGAATGCTTGATTCCGCTTACTGGTAGTTCGGGCGCAGTGGCATGCCGGACTTTCCGCGTGGACCCAACTTCACGCCCAGCATTTGATGCAACTGGATCGTGTTGAGGTCAAATCCCATGCGGGACGCGGCCATATAGAGGCGCCACACACGTGCGGTTCCCAAACCGGCCTCGGCAACCGCTTCATCCCAATGGTTCTCTAGGTTCTCGCACCAGTGCTTCAAGGTGAGTGCATAGTGTTCGCGCAAATTCTCTTCATGGCGGATTTCAAAGCCGGCATCGTTGAACGCTGACATGATCATGCCGGGACCGGAAAGCTCGCCGTCAGGAAACACGTACCTATTAATAAAGGAGGTGCGGTAGTGGGTTGGTTCCGAATCGTCGGGTCGAGTGATCGTGTGGTTGAGCATGCGCCCTTCAGGCTTGAGTTTGTCAAAAAGGAAGCCGAAGTATGAGGGGTAATTGGCCCGGCCAATGTGTTCGGTGAGACCAATAGATGAAATGGCGTCAAAGTTTGTCTCGGTGACATCGCGGTAGTCGCTGAAGCGGATCTGCGCGCGATCGGACAAGCCTGCCTCGTCAATGGCGCGTTGACCCCACTCTGCTTGCTGCTTGGAGAGGGTGACACCAATGGCGGTAACACCGTAATTGCGCACGGCGTGTAACACCATTCCGCCCCAACCGCAGCCAACGTCGAGCAAGGTCATGCCGGGGGCAAGTCCCAACTTGCGCGCCACCAGATCGAACTTGGCCTCCTGGGCGGTTTCCAAGGAGGCATCGGCGGTGGGGAACACTGCACACGTGTACGCCATGGACGGACCAAGCACCCAACGGTAGAAAGTATTGGACACGTCGTAGTGGTGGTGGATTGCTTCAGCATCGCGTTTTTTGGAGTGGCGACTTCCAGATAGTTTGCGCTCCTGCGGGGGTGGAGTGGGGCGCTTGAGGGCTGCGGGGGCAAAAGCCTTGAACAGAGCCACCTTATTCGCCGTGGTGAGGCGGGACATGTCCATGGGATAGAGGCGAGAGAGGGCGGTGTAGGCATCCCCGTGGATCTCCAGGTCACCACTGACATACGCCCGGGCCAGACCTAGTTGGCTAGGCGATCCGGCCAGGAACGCGAGTCCGCGAGGGGAGACCAACTCCATCACAACGTCGTTGTCCTGAGGGCCATAGGTAGATCCGTCATATGCCTTGAATGACACATTGCGTTCCGGACCGACAACCATGCCAAAGGCTTCAGCTAATTTCACTGTTCTTCAACCACCTTTTCGTACAGACCCAGAAGTCGCGAATCGGGGTCATATTTTTTCTTCATTGTGTGATATTCATTTCCCCCGTAAATTTCCCAGAACTCATCTCGCGAATAAAACGCGGTGGAGTACAGAGACTTTCGCCCGTCCAGTGCTGTCACCATTTTCTCAATCCGACGATTCTTGACACCGTCCTCAGGCTTTTCACCGTTGACGAGGGGAACGGTGGACCAAAATCCCACGTTGACGTACAACTGATCCGGATCAAATTCGTAGAGCGGCCACCGAGCATCAGGATCACGCTGCTGCAGCGGACACAACCAAATCGGCTCAATACCGATCTCTGCATGGAAGAAATCCATAAACTCGGGCAACTTCTCCACGGGGATTTCAATGTCTTGCACCACGTTTTCCCGCGGTGGTTTCCCCTTCAGCGCATCGAGTCTGTCAGCAAATTTGAATTTGCGATTCGCCGCAATGATCTTCCAGTACACGTCGCTACGCAGTTTGCTTTTGGGCCACAGCGAACGAATGGTGGGTGACTGGGCACCGAATGCACGTGAGCACCAAAACCAGTCTGTATCCCAGCGCCAAATGTAATCGCCAATAGTGAGGTAGTCGTCCTTCACAGTTTGAATGGATCGGTAGTAGATCGCCATGCCCGTGTAGTCACTGGTTGCGCGCCCCGCAGGCAATTCGCCCACCATGGTGCCAATAGTTAGGTACTGCTCCGAGGGAGTGAACACTGTCCCGTCGAGGAAATCGACGCGCGATCCGTTGTATTCCTGTGTGCGCACAATCTCTTGCATGGCAGCAGTCAGGGCGGTTATGGTGTCAAAGCGGACATGTTGCACGTGAACAAATGGTTTGGTTGGCTCCAGTTCAATGGTGAGCTTGAGTGCGTATCCCAGGGATCCATAGGAATTAGGAAAGGCATAAAACAGATCGTGGTGCGGATCAGACTGATCCTTGGTCACACTCATGACCTCGCCGGTGCCGGTCAGAATGTCCATGGCCAGAACTGATTCATGGGGTGTCCCGTTGCGGAAGCTCGCGCTTTCGATTCCCAGCCCGGTGACCGCCCCACCTAAGGTGATGGTTCGCAATTGTGGAACGCAGAGCGGCATGAGTCCGTACGGCAGAGTTGCGGCGACCACATCCTCGTAGGTAGTCATGCCGCCGACCTCCGCGGTGCGGTTGACCGGATCTACCTCGAAAACGTGACCAAAGGCGCTGACGTCGAGCCCCGGTGTTGGGGTCTGAGATCGCCCCCGAAAGAGGTTGCTCGTCTTTTTAGCCAGACGGACCGGTGCGCCGGGGGCAATCCCCGCCAGCTGACCGCTCACCCGGGCAGCGGCGGAGAGGTACTCCTCGCGCCAGGTTGATGGGGCTACCGCCGCGTCAGTCACTGCGCAAATGTAGTGGACTCCGGGTATGGCAGGGGCGGGGTCTCTCGGGGAGATGCCATTTATACACAT
>JAIOWY010000049.1:0-11260 GCA_021741845.1 Candidatus Nanopelagicales bacterium | reverse complement strand
GAACTTCTACGTGATCGCCAACGCGCTGCAAATTCTCCTGCCACGCGATCTCATTAACAACTGCCACCAGACGTTCATAACGTTCCTGTACAACTTCCTTAGGTATTTGGTCCGGCATCAGTGCCGCAGGCGTTCCAGGACGCTTGGAATACTGGAATGTGTAGGCACCGCTGAATCGAACCTCTTTCACTAGATCCAAAGTGTCGGCGAATTCACTGTCGGTTTCCCCAGGAAACCCAACGATGATGTCCGTAGTGATGGAAGCATGCGGCATGGCCTCCCGAACTCGGTCAATAATTCCTAAATACTTTTTCCGACGATAGGAACGCCGCATTCGTTGTAAAACGCTGTCCGAACCAGACTGCAATGGCATGTGCAACTGGGGCATCACATTGGGCGTCTCTGCCATGGCCCATATGACGTCGTCGGTGAAGTCGCGCGGATGGGGACTTGTAAACCTCACCCGCTCTAACCCAGGAATCTCCCCTGCTGCACGCAATAGTTTGCTGAATGCCTCGGGATCACCCAAATCGCTTCCGTAGGCATTGACATTCTGTCCCAACAACGTAACCTCGAGGACACCGTCGGCGACCAGCGCCCTGATTTCTTTCAGAATGTCTCCGGCGCGTCTGTCTTTTTCCTTCCCCCTGAGTGACGGAACAATGCAAAATGTGCACGTGTTATTGCATCCGACACTCACCGACACCCAGGCCGCATACCGAGCATCACGCTTTGTTGGCAATGCTGAAGGAAACTCGACTAACGCTTCTGCTATCTCAATCTGGGATTCCCGTTCAACGCGCGCTCGCTCTAGAAGAGTGGGTAGTGACCCTAGATTGTGGGTGCCGAACACCACGTCAACAACCGGTGATTTGCGGAGAATCTCACCCTGGTCTTTCTGTGCTAGACACCCGCCCACGGCTATTTGCAGATCCGGATTTTCCTCCTTCACAGGAACCAGATGACTGAGATTGCCATATAACTTGTTGTCTGCGTTTTCGCGCACCGCACATGTATTGAAGACGATCAAATCCGGGACGGAGTCCCCTATATGAGGTACGTATCCCTCGGCCTCCAACATGCCAGTAATGCGCTCAGAATCATGCACATTCATTTGACAGCCATACGTGCGCACTTCATAGGTGCGCTCACGCTGATTCAAGGACACAAAACCCCAGCGTAATCCGCCGCCGCTAGCGCACTACGACTGGTTCGGGATCGGGATCGTCCACGACCTCGTCCTCCCCAGGCTCAATGTGCACCTCAGGCAGAATCCTGCCCAGCCAACCTGGTACCCACCAGTTGGCGGTACCAATGATTGTCATGATGGCTGGAATAAACACGATGCGGATAATGAACGCGTCAATGAGCACTGCCGAACCTAATGCCACGCCGAATAACTTAATGGTGTTTTCCGGTGTCGGAATGAAGGCGATAAAGACGCTTGCCATGATGGCAGCCGCAATCACTACCACCTTTCCTGAACCGGCGAGACCGCGTCGAACGGCAGCGTTGTTGTCCCCCGTGTGGTCCCACTCCTCTCTCATGCGCGACACCAAAAATACCTGGTAGTCCATGGAGAGCCCGAATAAAATTGCGAAGACCATGATCGGCAAGAAGGGGAAGATAGGGCCTGTACCCGAGACGCCGAGGATGTCGTTGAACCAGCCCCACTGAAAGACCGCCACAGTAATGCCCGTAGCGGCAGCAAAACTGAGCAGACTCGTGACCGCCGCCGTCAATGGAACGACCAAGGAGCGGAAGAGAATCATGAGCGCTACAAAACCTAAGGACACCACAATCAACAGGAAGAGTGGAAGGGCATCGACGAGAACTCCCGTGAAGTCCGATGTAACCGCAAGCGATCCCCCGATAAACAACAGGGAACCAGTGGTATTCGCCAACTCTGGTGCGGTGACCTCGCGCAATTGAGTGAGCAATGCATCGGTTTGCTGATCCTGTGGTCCCGTTTCAGGGATGATGAATACAGCACCTACCGCACCGTCAGGACTTAAACCCTGACCGCTGAATTCCAGAAGCGGCATCATGGCGGTAGACGGATTTGTAGCTGCCACACCGGGTGTCGCTTCAAGAGCACCGACGACAGCGGCGTACTCCTGCATGTCGCCCGGGTTCTGCAGTTCAACCGCAGCAATGAATGGTCCATTAACACCAGGACCGAAGCCTTCGGCCGTCAAGTCATACGCGATACGTGTTGGTGAGCCGACAGCTGCACCTGACGCATCAGCAAAACCTAAACGCAGTGAGAAAGTTGGAATTGCCATTATCGCAACCGCAGCCAATGAAACGATGGCAAATAGCCACGGACGCCGCTGAATCGAGTGTCCGTATTTGGCCCACCGCATTCCCTCTGGCTTTCCTTCACCAGGCCTGGTGCCCCACGGCAGTCGCAAACCCAGCGCCTCGGTTCCTAAGAGAGACAACGTAGCTGGAAGCAGCCACAGCGCCGAGAGCATGACCATGAGTACGGTGACAGCTGCCGCTAGGGATAGTCCATTAAAGAAACCGATCCGCAAAATGAAGAGACCCAACAGGGCTACTATCACGGTCGACCCAGCGAATAACACCGCACGGCCGGCCGTGTTCACCGACTCCATAGCTGCCTGCTTAGGCGGGTGCCCAATAAGGACTGCTTGACGGTAACGATTCAGCACGAACAGGGCATAGTCGATACCGACGCCCAGCCCGATCATGGCGGCCAGTGTGGGTGCGAATGTCGCAACATCCATGAAAAGTGCCACCATCAAGACAAGCATCTGACCTGCTGCAAGTCCAATCACAGCGACCACAATGGGCATACCCGCCGCGATGATCGAGCCAAATGCGATCAACAAAATGACTATGGCCACCAAAATGCCAAAGAGTTCACTTGAGGGTGGCTCTTGACCGGCAAATTCCAAAATATCCCCGCTTGCACCCACGGTGATTGCATCCGAATTGGCCGCTTTAACAATATCCAAAACTGCCTTCGCATCTGCCGCGGAGACACTGTCCATTCCGCCAGTGAAATATATTGTTGCCACAGCGACCGCACCGTCAGGGCTGATGGAGGAATTAGCTGCAGCTGCAGCTGCCAAAGCCGGCTCCAGTTGGGACAACTGTTCCGGAGTTGCTTTCTGCATCAACGTCTGCATGGTGGAGTCTGGTTCAGGGCAAGCGCTTCCCAGTGATGCAGCGGGATCTACCGGATTTGTGACACACCCAACAGACTCAATGTTGGCAATTTCCTCCAGGATCGGCGTTATCACGCCGAGAGTTTCGGGGTCGACCGCACTGCCAACCGTCGGTGACCACACGATCTTCGCTGACGCACCTGAAGATTGAGCATCAATGTCGCTATTTCCTAGCGTTGCGAGCAATTCCTGAGCCGTGGTTGATTCCGTGTCTGGCAAATCAAAGGAATCATTCAACGTCCCACCGAAGTTGATACCAATTCCGATGACGGCAATCAACGCGACAAACCACGCAATCAACGCGGCAATCGGTCGGCGAACTGCCCACTGGGATAGACCCGGCATGAATACTCCTTGTTAGATCGCGAGCGGGCTCTCCGAGACCCCGTGACCGTAGTCTAGCTCTATCTGAACAGTGATCACATGCCGGTCACTGCGGCATTGCCCTACTCGACCACCCCAGCGTCACGCACCATCTGATCAACCTGGTCCTCGCTGCTGCCCACCACAGCGGCAGCTACCGAATAGGCCATGTGGGACGGGTATCCCTTGCGCAACAGGAGGGATGAAATTCTCCGGAGCGCCACTGTCGAGCCCAGCGACGCTACTGACCGCAATTTTTTGGTGGCTAATTCGACGGCCCGCGCATAGGTGTCTTCGTCCGACACCTCAGACAATGCAGTTTCCACGATCTCGGGATCAACCCCTTTGGACAGGAGCTCCCGGCGAATGGCCGCTGGAGCCATTCCTCTCGATGTCACACGCGAGCGAATCCATGCCTCGGCAAAATCCCGATCGTTCAGATAGCCCAAAACCTGCAATCGATCAATCGCCAGATCACTGATCTCGGCTGATATTCCCGCCTGACTCAATACCTGCCGGAGTTCCTGCTCCGTTCGGGCGCGCGCGTTCAATTTGTGAAAACAGATACTCAGTGCGCGCTCTTGTTCCGCCTCCGGGGTTAAGCTTTCTGAGGACACGTCCTCTGAGCTGGATGGGGAAACGCCCCTCCGGGTACGGAAACCAGACAAGATCTAATCAGCATCCTCGTCGAGGTCGATCGATACGTCCGCAGTCGTGTCACCTGTCACCGGTTGATCAATTCGCGCTCCAATACCCAGTTGCTCTTTTATACGTTTCTCAATTTCATCTGCTAAATCTGCATTGTCCTTGAGGAATGTGCGGGCATTCTCTTTGCCTTGTCCCAGTTGATCACCCTCGTAGGTGTACCAGGCACCAGATTTACGCACAATTCCCTGATCAACACCGATATCAATGAGCGATCCCTCACGAGAGATTCCTTCTCCATAAAGAATGTCAAACTCAGCTTGCTTGAACGGTGGCGCAACCTTGTTCTTGACCACCTTGATGCGGGTGCGGTTTCCAACCGCTTCCGTTCCGCCCTTCAATGTCTCAATCCGCCGAACGTCGAGTCTGACTGATGAATAGAACTTCAGCGCTTTGCCACCGGTTGTTGTCTCCGGCGAACCGAACATGACGCCGATCTTCTCTCGCAGTTGATTGATGAAAATAGCGGTGGTATTCGTGTTACTTAACGCTCCAGCCATTTTACGTAATGCTTGACTCATCAGGCGAGCTTGAAGTCCCACGTGGGAATCACCCATATCGCCTTCAATTTCGGCCCGTGGAGTTAAGGCCGCAACTGAGTCGATAACAACGAGGTCAATAGCTCCAGAGCGCACCAACGTGTCGCAGATTTCTAGTGCCTGCTCCCCCGTGTCTGGCTGTGATACATACAGATTGTCAAGATCTACACCGAGCGCCGACGCATAATCGGGGTCTAAGGCATGTTCTGCGTCAATGAAGGCCGCCAGACCACCGGCCGCTTGAACACTGGCGATGGCGTGCAACGCCACGGTTGTTTTACCCGACGATTCAGGGCCATAGATTTCCACGATCCGTCCCCGAGGCAATCCACCGATGCCCAATGCGATATCCAAAGCTATGGATCCAGTGGGTATGACCTCAATGGGCGCGCGACCTTCTTCGCCCAGCCGCATGACCGACCCTTTGCCAAATTGACGCTCGATTTGGGCTAATGCACTATCTAGTGCCTTTTCGCGATCCTTGGCGGCGTGTGCCATGTCCGTTCTCCTTCGATTGATCCGCTCGTGGGTACTGCCTAGTGCACCCGGTGAAGTTCTCCATCACCTGCGCTGCACACTAGATGGAGTGACTGACATAGCCGTCGAGGAAAATGCCGCCTGTGGAGGCTTAGGCATCTGTCGCCGACATGTGCATAACTCGACCCAGCGAGCATTAACCTATATCGAACGTGCGTTCGAATATGCGCGACACGCCGGACACGCCACCCAGAAGCCCAATGCAGCTAACGGAACCAGCGAGAAGGCACACAACCACCCATAACTGCCCCACATCATGATCAGCCCCGCGACAATGCCCCCCAGTGCTCCAGCCGTGTTCATAACAAGATCAGAGAGTCCCTGAACCGAGGGGCGCTCAGCGGGTTCAACCGAGTCAGTGACCAAGGTGGACCCGGCAATCAACGTGCACGACCACCCCAGCCCCAGGAGAAACAATCCGGTACCCAGGATCGGAATATTGTTCGCCGGCGCCAGTCCAGAAATCACACTGCTGGCTGCCAAAATGATAATTCCGGCCACGATTACTTGAATCCGACCAAACCTGTCGACGGCCATGCCCACCAGGGGAGAGAAGGCATACATGCCGGCGACGTGAACACTGATGACCAGACCAATCAGTTGCAGGGTGACGTCAACATGTGCCATGTGCACGGGAGTCATGACCATGATCATGACCATGACCACGTGGCCAATCGCGATCGCGCCAATTCCTAAGACTGCCCTGGGGCGTGTTTTGAGGTGCTCGATCCCATCTCGTAATCGAGCTTTGTTCTGGCGAAAATTTTCACCTTCCATGTGCTCACGAATTCTCGTAGCCAGTAGAAAAGGGTCAGGGCGAAGCGCCACCAACAAGACGACCACGGCTAAACCAAGTGTGACTGCCGCCATGACATAGGGACCCGAAAGTTGCGGTAGCCCTAAGGACAGGCCAATCGAGCCGCTGAAATTGAGCAGATTAGGCCCCAAGACAGCACCAATGGTGGCTGCCCACACCACATATGACAGGGAGCGGGCGCGATGCTGTGGTAGGGCGAGATCGGTCGCGGCATAGCGGGCTTGGAAACTCGCGGCGCTCGCCACGCCCACCAGAAGACACCCGAGAAGAATCAAGGTGAGGTTACGGTTAACTGCGGCAAAAATCACAACAAGGGCCCCCAATGCCCCCAGTCCATATCCCAGCGCCAACGCTGGACGACGACCGTGATTTAACGCGATGCGGGCTAAGGGCAGGGCGAATACTGCAGCACCTACAACACCGGCAGTTTGTGCCAAGCCGGCAAATGCTTCCGAATCCGCGATGGAGGCGGCAATGAGCGACCCCGCAGGGATGGATCCAGCGACCGCAATACCACCAAACATTTGACTTGTTGAGAGCGTGGCCACGGTTCTGTGCTGTATTCGGAGTACCCGGTCACTCGTGGGCAACAATGTTTTCGCCGACACGTTGGTCATTTCTGCTTCCCCGCCCGCGAAACATTTCCAGTGTGTTGACCATGAGCCAGAACAGTGGACAGAGCGGAATCAATAAGGCTTGGATCCACAGGAAAACGGAGTCGCTCGAGTGCCTGGGTAAGGAGTGAAGAATCACTATTCCATTGGTCATAATCAATGAGCTGGACTCGATTTTCCCCCAACAGTTCAGACAACAGTGATGCTGTTGATCGCATAGTGTTCTCCGTCCGCTCAAGAGTTGACTGCGCATCAGGGTGTTCTATCCACCATCCACTCCGTGCAGCCTGTTCTGCCGAACGTGTGTTGAACAGGAAAGATAATCCTGGGAGCAATTCTTGGAGGAACAGCAAGTAACTCGCCATGAAGACCGGATCGGTGAAATAGGCACTTTCATAGCGAACTTCTTTAAAGCCAAGCCATTGTGTGTCGCGGCGAGGGCGCAAGAGCGTGTTCACCACAGAATCGTGTAACTCGGCCCGAACTGTGTTGGGTTTGAGTCGCGCCGTACCGAACCACGGGTGGTCTGGCTGACCTGCATGATGTCGAGAGGCGGAATCGACGATCGATGTGTAGTAGTTCCACAGGCCGGTCAAAGCGTTGTAGTTTTCCCCCCGAATAAGGGTCTGCGGATGTGCATTTAACGCGGACTGGAGGGCAGTACTCCCCGACCGACCGAATGTCACGATCGTGATGAAGTGATACGTCGGGTCGGCCACACGACAACCCTAGAGCAAGCGATATGCCGGTTGCGTAGTTAACGAAGGGAACGTGGCACGTCGAGGCATTGGCAAACAGCGCGCCATATGCCGCTTGTCTCCACCCCTTGAGCTATTGCCTGCTCCACCGTGAGGTGAATATCAGGAAGCACCATGTCTCGAGCCCACGACTGAACATAAGGCGCCCCAACGACTTGCTCGAGGCGCTCCCAGAAATCACTCAACCGCACCTGTTGCTCCACGCCCTCGCGGTGTCAGAGAACGCGCGCTGGCGTGGGGAATTCCAGCGGCTCGGCCGACTCAGCCTGAGCTACCTGGGAGCTCACCGAGGCCAGCACATCAGATAGTGATACATCCAAGGCCCCGCAAATTGCCGCAATCAACTCTGAGGAAGCCTCTTTTTGTCCACGCTCAACCTCGGAGAGGTAACCCAAGGACACCGACGCTGCGCCGGAAATATCACGCAGAGTCCGACCTTGATCCTGACGTCGGCGGCGTAATTCGTCACCGATCACATTGCGAAGAACAATCATGCGGGCCTCCCCTCTGCAAACCGTTGCGTGCTCACCATAGTGCCGGGACCGTAACCCGACCTCACTGAATAATCCATGATACCCGGAAAGACCCACGTCGGCGACATGTTGGTCAGGTTAAGACCCGGGATGTTTATCCACACTGCTTTTATGACACCTCTAACAGAAACGCGATGGCTAGGGCGATCAGATGCTCCACCGTGGAATCCCTAATCTCCTGACGCGAACCCTTCAGCGAGAGTAAAGAACTGGAATATCGATAGTCAGACGCAACACAGATCCAGACGGTTCCCTCCGAGACACCGTCCTGTGGACCAGGCCCCGCCACACCCGTGCACGATAACGCGAGGTCAACCGGCAGGAGCCGTTGAACACCCTGAGCCATGGCCACTGCCACGTTTTCCGACACTATGCCATGACCCAGTGCCTCAGAAGAAACGTGAAGGACACTGGTCTTAACCTCCGTCGAATAAGCGACAATTCCACCGAGATATACATCGGAAGCTCCTGGAACCGAAGTCACTGTAGAACCAAGAAGACCTCCCGTCAGAGATTCAGCACTGCCGATAGACAATCCGCGAGTCCGACACAAGGACAGCAATTCGCGAATGCGCGCTTCGTGGTGATGACTCATGCTGGTCTAGTCACCTCCACCACTACGGGTGAGGCGCCGCAGCGAGATCGCTTGCTGAAAGTAATAGATCGCCGTGACTACCGTGAGTATCACCGCTATCCCCATAACCAGTGCACGCACCAGGTCCCACGTAGATGCAAGGCTACTGGTTTCTGGAATAGCTACGAGATACATGGTGATGGCAACTGTCTGCGTGAGTGTCTTTGCCTTGCCACCGCGGGATGCAGAAATGACACCGTGCTCAATGACCCAGAATCGAATGATGGTGACGATTACTTCCCGGGCAATAATCACAATGCTAATCCACCACGGTAAAAGTCCCAGTGCAGAAAGCCCCACCAGCGCAACGCCGGTCAAGAATTTATCCGCGATTGGATCCGCAATCTTTCCGAAATTGGTAATCAGCCCGTATCGGCGGGCAACAAATCCATCAAGCACGTCGGTCAACGAGGCCAACAAGAACACCAACGCTGCCACATTCCTAGCCTGAGATGTGTCAAAAAACAGCAGGTACCCCACGACGGGAACAGCCAGCAACCGAAGGAATGTCAGGCCATTAGCAATGTTAAACAAGCTTGTGCTGCTGACAGGGTCTGAAGCATGGTCTGGCGGTCGTTTCACAAATCGACTTCTTCCGCCACAAGATCCACTCCCTCTGTTGCGATGACTCGACCTCGCACCATTGACCCAACCGAGAGGTGGGAGGACACCAGCTGAACACGTGTTTCGCCATCGTCAGGCCCTTGATGACCAGCTCGGCCATAGGCGCTCTTGGACTCGACGTCAATGGAGTCGACGATTACCTCGACTGTTTCACCTACGCGATCTTCGGCACGTTGCGACATAAGTTCGTCTACTAGTTCTTGCATGCGATGGACCCGCTCAGTGATCAGATGCTCTGGAACCTTGGGCTCGAAGTCGAATGCCTCCGTCCCTTCCTCGTCGGAATAGCCGAATACGCCTACCGCATCCAGGCGCGCCCGTTCGAGGAATCGCATTAAAGTCGCAAAATCCTCGTCTGTCTCACCGGGGAATCCCACAATCACATTGCTCCGAATTCCTGCACGTGGTGACTGTTCACGAATCATCGAAATCAAATCCAGAAACTGCTCCTCACCACCAAAGCGCTTCATGCGGCGAAGGAGGGGGCTGGAGGCGTGTTGAAAGGACAAGTCAAAATATGGAGCGACCACCGGAGTGCTGGTCATAACTCGAATAAGGTCGGGTCGAACCTCAGCTGGCTGCAGGTAAGCAACGCGGATGCGCTGAATGTCAGTTCCCTCATTAATTGCCGGTAGGAGGCTTTCGAGGAGACGTAAGTCACCTAGATCCTTGCCATACGATGTTGAATTCTCACTGACTAGCACAACTTCGCGCACACCATCTGTTGCCAACCAAGCAATTTCAGCCAGCACATCAGCGGGAGGCCGAGAGATGAATGAACCTCGGAAGGACGGAATGGCACAGAACGTGCATCGGCGATCACACCCTGATGCAAGTTTCACCGGCGCTACGGGCGAATGGTCCAGTCGCTGGCGAAGTATCGGGGGTTCCCACGACAAGGCCGAGGGTTCGATATGACCAGTTTCGATGGAACGCCCATGCCCTGGAATCGAAGCGTGTGATGTGCCCGCCTCAGCCGGGCGATCTAAAGGCGTAATAGGCAGAAGTGTGCGTCTATCGGATGGGGTGTGCGCAATATGTGCCTCACCAGCCAAAATCGATGTGAGTCGAGCGGAAATTTCGGGATAGTCGTCAAAGCCAAGAATTGCATCGGCTTCCGGCAGAGTCGCAGCTAGTTCAGATCCATAACGCTGGGCGAGGCACCCCACCGCTACAACAGCCCGTGGACCTACCTCACCAGAATCCACTGAGTTGCCATCACTTTTCATGTCCGCAGCCGCCAAGATTGCGTCAATACTGTCTTTCTTGGCGACGTCGACAAATCCACAGGTATTCACCATCACGGCGTCTGCATTACTCGGGTCCTCCACCACCACCCAGCCATCAGCTGCGAGCCGGCCGGCCAGTTCCTCAGAATCCACCTCATTGCGCGCGCATCCCATGGTGACAAGCGCCACCGTGCCTTTGCCGTCGGCGAAACTTTCGTCGTGTGAAGTCACCACCACAGCCTACGCAGGACTAACTCGGTACCCGAGTCCAGTTCGCTTGTTCCAGCATGTCATGCGGATTCGGACCACCAAATACGGAGTGAGGTTGCACCAGATCATGGAGTGCGGCGGACTTTCCCGCGCGTCCTCAGACTCAGAGATGGACAGAGGGTCTGCCAGTCAATGGAGCTGGGTACACCGCCCTAACCGCGAATTGACAGGAGGACGTCCGGTAATTCGTCTGCGCCGACCAAGACTTCACGGGCCTTCGACCCTTCGCTTGGACCGACAACTCCACGGGATACCATCAAATCCATAAGTCGGCCTGCTTTGGCAAATCCCACACGAAGTTTCCGCTGCAACATCGACGTGGATCCAAATTGAGTGGACACGACGAGTTCCACCGCCTGGAGCAAAACGTCCATGTCATCGCCAATGTCGGCATCAATTTCCTTGGAAGACGCCGCGGTGGCAAGTACTTCATCTACGTATTC
>JAIOWY010000048.1:0-11354 GCA_021741845.1 Candidatus Nanopelagicales bacterium | reverse complement strand
TGGCTCCGATTATTCGCCGTTCTAATCACGCAGACGCGGACGAGTGAAATCTGCGCAGTCGAAGACTGTTGGTGACAACAAAAACACTCGAAAAGGCCATGGCCGCACCGGCAATCATGGGGTTGAGTAGCCCTGCCATGGCGAGCGGGATAGCCGCCACGTTGTAGGCGAACGCCCAGAAAAGGTTCCCTTTGATAGTCCCCAATGTCTTGCGGGCCAATTCAATGCCCGTGGCAGCACTGGTGAGATTGCTGTTGACCAGGGTAATGTCGCTCGCTTCAATCGCCACGTCAGTGCCCGAACCCATGGACATGCCCAAATCTGCCTGCACCAGTGCTGCGGCGTCATTCACCCCGTCCCCGACCATGGCAACTACGTGTCCCTCGGATTGAAGCTGGGTGATAACCGCCACCTTGTCTTCCGGCAGAACTTCAGCGAAAACACGGTCAATGCCGACTTCACGTGCGACCGAATCTGCTGCCCGGCTGTTGTCACCGGTGAGAAGAATCGGCGTGAGACCTAGCTGAATGAAACGAGTGACCGCGGCACGGGAGTCGGGCTTCACGGTGTCAGCAATCGACAGGAACCCCAGCAACTTACTGTTGCGGGCGACCGCAATGACGGTCATGCCGTCTGATTGCTGCTGGTCCACCCACGGGTGAGCGATCGGAGTTCCGATCTGCTCTTCCACCCAGCGTGGGCTGCCGGCGATCGCCCGGTCACCGTTGATGGTGGCCTGAACTCCCCCACCGCGAATCGCAAGGAAGTCGCTGATGTCAGGGAGTTCACTCTCTGGCGAGACTTCCTGAAGAATTGCTCGGGCCACCGGGTGTTCCGAGGCTGATTCAAGCGCCGCAGCAAGCTGGATCAGGTCGGTGGCGGGGGTGTCATGAACGGGATGCACGGCGTGAACGGACATGCGTCCTGAAGTCACCGTTCCGGTTTTATCCACCACGATTGTGTTCACCCGCTGGGTGGACTCCAGAATCTGTGGACCGCGAATCAGGATTCCCAACTGCGCTCCCCTGCCGGTGCCCACCATCAGCGCCGTGGGCGTTGCCAACCCCAGAGCGCAGGGGCACGCAATGATCAGCACGGCGACAGCAGCGGTGAAAGCGAAAGTGACACTGGAGCCAAAGACCAGCCAACCCATGAGGGTGACGAGTGACAGGCCCAACACAACCGGCACGAATATGGTCGAGACGCGGTCGGCAAGGCGTTGCACCGGCGCCTTGCCAGCTTGAGCCTGCTCCACCATGCTGGTGATTCTCGCCAGCGCCGTGTCCGAACCTATCGCCGTTGCTTGAACAACCAATCGGCCATTTTCATTGACGGTGGAACCGACAACGGCCGACCCTGGTTCAACATCCACCGGAATTGGTTCCCCGGTGATCATGCTGGCATCCACCGCCGAGAGTCCCTCGACCACAACACCGTCGGTAGCGATCCGCTCACCTGGCCGCACAGTGAATAGGTCACCGACACGTAGAAATGCAATGGGGACCGTTTGCTCGTGATTGTCGCGGAGAACGGACACTTCCTTAACGCCGAGGTGAAGCAGTGCTGTCAGCGCTTGGCTGCTTCGGGCTTTAGCCCGCACTTCTAAATAGCGGCCGAGGAGCAAAAACACGGTCACCGCACTGGCGACCTCGAAGTAGACCTCACTGGCTGCGCCGTTGTGACTTGGCAGGAGACTGAACTCCATCCGCATGGCGGGGTCACCCGCACCACCGAAGAAGAGCGCATAGAGACTCCACAGGTAGGCAGCGGAGACACCCAAGGAAATCAACGTGTCCATGGTGGTATTGCCGTGGCGAAGGTTGAGAAGTGTTGCGCGGTGAAATGGCAGCGCGCCCCACACCACCACCGGTGTCGCCAGAACGAGTGATACCCATTGCCAGTAATTGAATTGCAACACCGGAATCATGGCCAGCAGGACAACAGGAATGGTCAGTGCCGTCGAAACAAGTAACCGAATGCGCAATGAATGTTCTTCATTCGACTCCGCCGCCTCGGCCGTGACGGGCGAGGCCGTGTAACCGGTCGCCTCAATGGTGGCAATGGCGTCGTTGAGAGTGAGACTGACCGGAAGTTGGATTGTTGCCTTCTCCGTCGAGTAGTTCACCGTGGCAGTGACGCCCGGCATTTTGTTCAACTTCTTTTCCACTCGCGCAGCGCAAGAAGCGCAGGTCATGCCTCCGACAGCAAGCTCAACTACCGGTTGCGTCTCCACGACTAAGCAGGGGCAATGGTGTAGCCGGCTTCTTCAACAGCCGCCTTGATATCAGCGTCGCTGATGTCGTTGTCCGCCACAATGTTCACGGGCGTTGGCGCATCCGTGTTCAACGCAATATTCACGCCGGTCACACCGCTAATCTTGTTGAGTTCCTCCGTCACTGCGTGGACACAGTGATCACAGGTCATGCCGGTCACGTTCACATTCTTTTCAACCATGGGTGTGCTCCTCCCAATTGTTCTTGTGTGTGGACTAACTCTTGACTAGACGCGCAATCGCGTCCTGCGCCTCTTGAATCTTCTCGTGGGCATCCTCGCCACCCTGCGCCATGGCGTCCGCGACGCAGTGGTTCAGGTGATCGCCAACCAGCACAAGCGCCACGGACTGTAAAGCCTTGGTGGCAGCCGACACCTGGGTCAGCACATCTATGCAGTAGGTGTCTTCCTCCACCATGCGCTCAATGCCGCGCACCTGCCCCTCAATGCGCTTCAGGCGCTTGAGGACGGCTTCTTTATCCGCCGTGTATCCGGGATTCATGTGTCCCAGCATACCCCTTAGGGGTATTAGGAGCAGATGGTGGTGGTCCCTGGAGTAATGACTCCCTCGAGTAGGAAGGAGTTCACCCGATCGGTCACACAATCACTGCCCTCGTTATACGCCGTGTGGTTGTAGGCACCTTCCCACTCCACCACCTCGGCATTACCCAACTTCTGTGCCAAATCAAACCCCCAGCGGGCGGGAGTGGCCGGGTCAAATTCGGTGACCACAATCATGACCGGAGGTGCCACCCCAGGAGTGATCGCCGGCCGAACGCCACCGGTGTACGGCCACTCGCGACAGGTCAACACTCCCCAACCAAGTGCCTGACCAAATGTCGGCGCAACGGCTTCCAACTCGGTGGCAAAGGAACGAATCTGATCCACACTGGCACTGACCGGCAGATCAAGGCAGGTAACGGAATAGAAGGCATCAGATGAATTAGTGGTGTATCGACCATCTGGTGCACGGTCAATACGTTGATCGAGAATGTCCAGCAGTGGATCCGGGTCAGACTCGGTCATGGCGGCGGACAGCGCAGGACGCAGTTGATCAAAGTCGTATTCCGGGAAGTAGAGGTAACTCAAAATCGCATACGCCGCCAAACCCTCAGTCAAATCCCGTCCGCCGTTACCCACCAGCGGCTGCGCATCAAGTGCTAACAGGAAATCGCGAATCGTCTGGGCACCCTGATCAACGGTGCCCGAGACCGGGCAATCACTGCGCTCGAGGCAGTCTTCAACGAAGTAGCGGAAGAGCAATTCGAACTCGACAGTTTGCTCGCGGGTTACCTCGAATTGATCCAGATACGTTGGTAACACACCGTCCAGCACCATGCGACCCACGCGCTCTGGGAACAGCTGCGTGTATGTGGCCGCAATGGCCGTGCCGTAACTCTTGCCCATCATGTTCATGACCGGATCGCCCACCAAAGCACGCGCAATGTCCATATCGCGGGTTACCTCGACGGTGGACATATGCGCAATCAGCGGGTTGTTCTGCGCCGCACACGCGGCAGCCACCATCGGGGAGTCAAGAATTAATCGCGACTCCTCGAGTTGCGTGTCTGGAGTAACTTCCTCACTGATGAATGCGTCGAGTTGTTCGTCAGTCAAACACCGCACCGGATCACTGAGACCAACACCACGCGGATCCACGCCGACAACGTCAAAGGACTCGCGCACTGAGTCCGTCACGACATAATCCGCAGCCTTGGCGTAATCCACCGCACTGCCACCGGGCCCACCGGGATTGACAAATAACGAGCCAATGGACTCCCCGGTTGCCAGCACCCGTGTCATGGACAACGTGACGGTGGCACCTCCTGGGTCGCTGTAGTCGAGTGGAACCTCAAATGTTGTGCAGTCCGCATTACCGCAATTACGCCACTCAATGTCCTGGGTATAAAACGAGTTCAGGTCAGCGGGGACCGCGACCTCTGTTGTGGGAGCCGGCGGGGTCGCCGTGGGCGCACCGCAGCCAGCGAGGACCAGCATGCCGATCACAGGTATTCCTAGAATCGCGTTCACCGCGCGGAGACGTGATCTGCGTGAACGGGTCTCCGGCATACGGCTTACGGTATATCGGTGAGCCGACAGCGACCCACCCCGGCGGAACTTGCCGCACTGGTGGAACAGGGACTCTCCCGTGGGTTGAGTCTGATCGACTCTTTCAACGCCGCCACCGGCAATCGCTCCTTGACCAAGGAACACAAGAAAGCTGTGCGAGAGCATCGGCACATTCACCGTGAATACGCCCTGCGTCGAGACAGCATTCGATTCGGCGCCGTGGGAGGCGCTGGCCTCGCCGTGGCTACGGGTGCGGCCGGAGCACTCACCCTCACCCCCGGTTGGTGGATTCTCACCGCCGCGGGAGCGGTCACCTCGCTGATCAGCTTCCGGCGGTGGAAAAACATTGGTCCAGCACCGCGCGAGAGTGCGCCCGTGGAACCAGCCAAGGCGCTCCCCCGCGGAGCCATTGGTCGAGAGAACGTCGCTCGATACATCAGCGTGCGGACACAGATATTGCAGATGCACTCCGGTATCCGCGCCATACACCCGGAAGCCGCCATTGAATTGCGTGCCGCTGACACGGCAGCAGCGCCGGCCCTCAACGCACTCGTGGAGCGACTAGCCGTCTTGCATGAGTTACGCACACAACTTCCCAACACTGCCGCAGCAACCACGGCTGGCTCAGCTGCTGAAGTGATTAGCACGCGACTCCGTACCGGATGCGATAGTTACGACACCTTGCTCTCCGCCGCGGCAACTCTGATGGCCGCACCAGGATTGGACATGCACACCAACCTGCAACCAGCAGCAGATGCACTTATTGCATATTCATATGGCCTGGAGCGAGCCGCGGATCTTTAATCGCGATCATGAGCGCCTCAACCGCAAGTCGCGGTGGGGTGTTGGCGCCAATAGACCGTCGCGTGTACTCAATGGACTCCAAGATCCGCGTTGAATCCGAGGGAGTGCCACGTGCCGCCAACTGCTCTAACTGGGGTCGCATCTCTTGATTAATCAACTCAAGGTCGCTGTCTAATTGAATGAGCAGCACGTCCCGGTAGAGGCCGAGTAGGTCAACAAGGGATCGATCAACTTCATCGCGAACCATGCGCTTACGCCGCACCTTTTGCGTCTCCAATAATTTTTTCTTGGCAGCGTCCACGGTTCTTTTCGATGACCCGGTAACCCGTGATCCCTCTTCAATGCCAAAGGCCGCTTTGAGTAGTTCGTCTTCCCGGGAATCGAGGAGATCGGCACGGGTCGTGGCCGCCGCCGTTGCAGAAGCCACCAGCGTGCCCGCAGCCAGAACACAGGAAGGGACATCCCGCAGGGTGAACACGGTCCGCAGATCCGATTGACGGCGCAGGCGCGAAGCCTCCTCCAACGCCAGTCCGCGCGCTCGACCGATATGCCCCTGCGAGGCGCGCGCGGCAAAGGCCGCCATGGCCGGGTCCACTGAATAGGAGTTGATCAAGAGGTCGCGGACATCTGCCGTCGTCGGAGTACGCAGGGACAGGTGCCGCGTGCGAGAAACAATGGTCGGCAGGACATCTTCCACACTGGGTGCGCACAACACCCACACGGTATGCGGGGTGGGCTCCTCCAAACTCTTCAGTAGCGCATCAAATGCTTGATCGGTGAGCCGATCTGCATCCTCCACGACCATGACCCGCCAGGGACTGTCAATGGGAGCCAGAGACGCCAACCGAACTAATTCACGCGCATCCTCGACGCTATAGGACAGACCTGATGGCGTAACAATGTGAACATCCGCGTGCCCACCGGCGGGCGCCATGCGACACGCCTTGCACTCA
This sequence comes from Candidatus Nanopelagicales bacterium, assembly GCA_021741845.1. Lineage (GTDB taxonomy): Bacteria > Actinomycetota > Actinomycetes > S36-B12 > S36-B12 > UBA4592. The sequence continues at coordinate 5,256 of JAIOWY010000048.1, read as the reverse complement.
CCGCATCCGTGCAGTGGGCACACCAGTGCCGCGGCGAATGCCGTCGCGGCTGTTGAACGGCCGGAGCCCGGAGGTCCAGTGATCAGCCACGCGTGGGACATGCCCGGACCCGACTCCCCCTGACGAATGAGTTCCGCATCCGTCACCGCCTTGCTCAAGGTGGCCACAGCCGCTGTTTGACCCACGAGTGTGTTCCAGATCGGGGTGATGTCGGTACTGGTTGTCATGAGTGTGCTGCGATTTCCTCAAGCACACGGGCACTGATTGTCCGCGCAATGGAATCAACGTCACCGGTGGCATCGATCACCACATAGCGATGCGGTTCCCGCGCAGCAAGGTCAAGGAACGCCTGTGTCACCGCTCGGTGATACTCCATGGGCTCGGACTCGAGCCGATCGTGATTAGTCACCCGGGCGAGGGTGAGTTCAGGGTCAGCAGTCAACACAATGGTCAGGTCCGGCACCAGATCATGTGTTGCCCACAAACTGAGGTTGCGCACCCAGTCAACTCCCAGTTCACGCCCAACACCTTGATAGGCAACCGACGAATCAATATAACGATCGCAAATCACGATCTCGCCGCGGCCGAGAGCCGGCTTAATCACCCGATCAACATGGTCACCGCGAGCGGCGGCAAAAAGTAACGCCTCGCTTCGTGGATTGAGACCCGCATAGTCGTGGCTGAGTACCAGGTCACGAATCACTTCCGCCGCGGGCGTACCACCGGGCTCGCGAGTGCGCACCACAGTGTGACCCTGATCTTCGAGGAAGGCGGCCAACAGCCTTTCTTGGGTGGACTTACCAACACCCTCGCCACCTTCAAAGGCAATGAACAACCCGGACATGTGCCGAACTAACTCGACACTTCTTCGTGGATCACAACATCAGCGACCGTCGGTTCGGCCTTCTTGGCAACCTTCTTTGTTGCCTTCTTGGTTGTTTCCTTTGCAGCTTTCTTGGTTGTCTTTTTGGCTGCGCGCTTGGCAACCTTCTTCACTGCCGGACCCTTGGCTCGACGCTCAGCAATCAGGTCAGCGGCCCGCTCGAGGCTGACTGACATGGGGTCATCTGCTACCCGCAGCGTGGCATTGGTTTCGCCGTCGGTGACGTAGGCACCGAAGCGACCTTCCTTCACCACAATAAGTTTCCCCGTCGTTGGATCAGTGCCCACCTCGCGCAGTGGACCCGCCGCTTGACCGCGACCACGACGCACCTTGGGCTGGGAATACAACTGCAATGCTTCCTCGAGGGTTACCTCAAAAATGCGATCCTCGTTATCCAAGGACCGCGAATCCTTACCCTTGAGCAGGTACGGTCCGTAGCGACCATTCTGCGCGGTGATCTCCTCCGCACTCTCCGGGTCAACACCAACAACACGCGGCAGGTTGAGCAACTCAATTGCCTGCTCCAACGTCACCGTGCTGGGCTTCATGTAACTGAAGAGGGATGCTGTGCGCGGCTTGGCCGACTTGGGTGCATCCTCCGGGAGCACCTCGGAAACGTAGGGGCCATAGCGGCCGGACTTTGCCACCACCATCAATCCGGTGTCCGGGTGGCTACCCAGTTCCCGGTCCCCGGAGGGCTCGAGCAGAAGTTGCTCAGCCAGTTCAGCGGTCAGTTCATCAGGGGCAACACTCATGGGGATATTCGCCCGCTCGTCCCCGCGCTCTACATACGCCCCATAACGACCCACCCGCAATTGGGCGTCCGTGCCACGGATCGGCATGGTGGCCAACCCACGCGCATCAATCGCACCCAGATCCTCGGTCAAATGCTTCACCCCGGGGAATGGTCCCTGCAGCGAGTCGCCACCCAGCCAAAAAGTGTCGAGTTGAGTAATACGATCCGCTTCACCTAAAGCAATGAGGTCAAGCTCCTCTTCCATGTTCGCGGTGAACTTGTAATCCACCAACGCACTGAAGTGTTCCTCGAGGAGTCGCACAACCGCCAAGGCAATGAAACTAGGAACAAGGGCTGAACCCTTTTTCCAGACATAACCGCGATCAACAATCGTGGACATGATCGATGCATAGGTGGAAGGACGACCGATTCCCAATTCCTCGAGTTTGGCAACCAGACTTGCTTCGGTGTATCGAGCAGGTGGTTTGGTGCTGTGGCCTTCCGGGTTAAGTTCAGTGGCCGCGAGTTTTTGCCCCTCCACCAGTGCGGGTAATTCACGATCCTCGTCACTGTCTTCGTCGGTCACAATGTCGGCGAGTGCGGCACGGAAACCCGGGAACACAACAACGGTGCCGGTCGCGCTGAACTCAGCGTCTCTTCCATCAGCGGTCAGCGCACCGAGTTTGATCGTGGTCGTAGCGACCTGCGCATTCACCATTTGACTGGCCACCGTGCGCTTCCAAATCAGTTCATAGAGCAGGAATTCGTCACCGGTGAGTTCCTTGGCCACATCACCCGGTGTTCGGAATGAATCACCGGCGGGCCGAATTGCCTCGTGTGCCTCCTGGGCGTTCTTGCTCTTATTGGGGTACGTGCGAACCTGCGGATCCACATACTCCGGACCGAAGAGTTCGCGCGCCTGCGTCTTGGCCGCGTTGATCGCCTGCTCCGAGAGGTTCACCGAGTCGGTCCGCATGTAGGTGATGTATCCGTTTTCGTACAAGCCTTGGGCAACACGCATGGTGCGCTGTGCACCCCACCGGAATCGACCGGACGCTTCCTGCTGCAAGGTGGACGTGGTGAATGGTGCTTTCGGTTTACGTTGCCCGGGCTTTTGCACCACGGATCGAACCGTGAACTCCGCGCCCGTTAAACCGGTGACCAGTGATCGGGCTGCTGGTTCATCGAGAAGCACTACATCAGGTTTAGCGAGGTGTCCGTCGTCACCAAAATCACTGCCACTCGCAATTCGCTTACCGTCCACCGTGGACAACTTCGCGCCAAAGGGCCCGGGAGTAAACACACCCTTGATGTCCCAGTAACTGGCCGGGTTGAATGCAATGCGTTCCCGCTCACGATCAACAACAAGGCGAACCGCGACCGATTGGACTCGGCCGGCCGACTTAGCCTCGCGACCGATCTTCTTCCACAAAACCTCCGACACCGGATATCCGTAGAGTCGGTCAACAATGCGCCGCGTCTCCTGCGCTTCCACCAAGTTCATGTCCACATCGCGTGGATTGTTCACTGCTTCCTGGATCGCTTCCTTGGTGATTTCATTGAACACCATGCGCTTGACCGGCACCTTGGGACGGAGCACCTCCAGCAGATGCCAGGAAATCGCCTCGCCCTCGCGGTCCTCGTCCGTGGCGAGTAGGAGTTCGTCTGAATCTTTGAGCGCCCGCTTCAATTCGGCGATCGTCGCCTTCTTGGACTCGTGCACCACATAGAAGGCCTGATACCCCTCGTCCACGTTGACCGCCAACTTGGCCCACGGCTTCTTCTGCTCTTCCTTGGGCAGATCAGATTTGCGGGCTGCCAAATCGCGGATATGACCCACTGATGCCAGGACGTGGTAGTCAGGTCCGAGGTACCCGGCAATCTTCTTTGCCTTGGCCGGCGACTCGACAATAACCAGGGTTTTCTCTGGCATGTATTCCTCTCAGTCAGGTCTAGCTTCACCCAGGGGCAACCCCCGCTGCGGTGACTGACGGTAGGACACCTACTTATGGGAATCGAACATTGCCCCCCTGATTCGGCGTTTTCCCCTCAGGGCAGGGCACGGAAAGCCGGTCATTTTCGGGTTCAGCGGGGACAGTGAGCACCGACAGCACAGTGAGCACAGTGATGGGGGCCAGGAAATCCTGACCCCCACCTCGTGTAAAACGTGTTAGACGTTCGCGGATGCCTGCTGATCCCCGACCGCAATGGGGCGGCGCTTGGAGATCACCACGGCCACCACAATCACCAGAACGGCGAAGAGCGAGATGCCGATCCGCAGTCCGGAGTTGGCATCGGCACCGATACTCAGACCCACAATCGCCGGGGCAATCAACAGCGCCACCAGGTTCATGACCTTGATGAGCGGGTTGATAGCCGGGCCTGCAGTGTCCTTGAACGGATCGCCAACGGTGTCACCAATGACGGTGGCCTCGTGGGCAGGGGAACCCTTACCGCCGAAGTGGCCGTCTTCAACGAACTTCTTGGCGTTATCCCACGCGCCACCACTGTTGGACAGGAAGACCGCCATCAGCACGCCCGAAGCAATGGTGCCCGCGAGATAGGCGCCGAGTGCACCCACACCGAGACCAAAGCCCACGGCAATCGGGGTGAACACAGCCAGGATGCCCGGTGTGTCCAACTCACGGAGTGAGTCGCGGGTAACAATGTCCACGACCTTGCCGTACTCAGGCTTCTCGGTGCCCTCCATGATTCCGGGGTGCTCGCGGAACTGACGACGCACTTCATAGATAACCGCACCGGCTGCCCGGGACACAGCGTCAATTGCCAGACCTGAGAACAGGAAGACGACCGCGGCACCAATGATCAAACCAACCAGGTTGGCCGGCGAAGCGACGTCCAGAATGCCTTCATACTGCAGCTTCTGCGCGGCACTGGCCGTCACGTCTCCCGCTTTCAGGGTGGCACCAATGATCGCGTCGCGGAAAGCACCAAACAATGCGGTCGCGGCAAGCACCGCGGTCGCAATGGCAATGCCCTTGGTGATTGCCTTGGTGGAGTTACCCACGGCATCGAGGCGAGTGAGGATCTCTGCGCCTTCACCGTGCACGTCACCAGACATTTCGGCAATGCCTTGGGCGTTGTCCGAGACCGGGCCGAAGGTGTCCATGGACACGATCACACCCACCGTGGTCAGCAGACCGGTACCGGCGAGGGCAATAGCGAACAGCGACAGCAGTACCGAACCGCCACCAATGAGGAACGCGCCGTACACCGCTGCACCAATGAGAAGTGCTGAATACACCGCTGATTCCAAACCGAGTGAAATACCGGAAAGGATGACGGTGGCCGGGCCGGTGAGTGACGTCTTGGCCACGTCGTCAACGGGACGACGGTTTGTCTCGGTGAAGTACGCGGTGAGCTGCTGAATAAGTGCAGCCAACACAATACCGATGAACACCGCACCAATAACAAACCAGCGCGGACCAATGGTGTCAGCGGTTTCCGAGGCAGCGATACCGCCCAGGCCTTCAATGTCCGCCCAGGTCTCTGGTACCCAGGTAAAGACAGCAGCAATAACGAGAATTGCGGAGATCAGTGCCGAGATAAAGAAGCCACGGTTAATAGCGGACATACCGGAACGGTCCGAAGCGCGCGGCGAGACCGCGAAGATACC
>JAIOWY010000047.1:0-12066 GCA_021741845.1 Candidatus Nanopelagicales bacterium | reverse complement strand
CACCCATGGCTGGCATCACTAACCGAGCGTTCCGCCGTCTCTGCCGTGAGCAAGGCGCCGGTCTTTATGTCTCAGAGATGGTGACTTCCCGGGCCCTGATAGAACGTAATGAAGCCACCATGGATTTGGTGACATTCGCGCCAGATGAATCCCCGCGGTCGGTGCAACTCTATGGAGTGGATCCCCAGATCATGGCCCAAGCAGTCCGAATCATTGTCGAAGAAGATCGTGCCGACCACATTGATATGAATTTCGGATGCCCCGTACCGAAAGTCACCCGAAAAGGGGGCGGAAGCGCCCTGCCGTGGAAGCGTGATCTTTTTCGTGAAATCGTGGAGCGTTCGGTGGAAGCGGCAGATGGCCGCGTTCCGGTGTCGGTCAAAATGCGAAAAGGAATAGATGATTCCCACTTGACCTACCTCGAAGCCGGTGAAAGTGCAGCCCGCGCCGGAGTTGCCTGGGTCGCACTGCACGGTCGCACTGCTGCGCAAATGTACGGCGGGAAAGCTGATTGGGATGCGATCGCCCAGCTCAAGGAGCACCTTCGCTCGTGGAATACGCCCGTGCTGGGCAATGGTGATATCTGGACGGGCGCGGATGCCCTCGCCATGATGGAGCACACCGGTGCAGACGGTGTTGTCGTGGGGCGCGGGTGCCTGGGTCGACCATGGCTTTTCGCCCAACTCACCGCGGCCTTTACTGGGCAGCCCCTACCAGCAGAACCTCGATTGGACCAGGTGCTCGCCACGTTACGGCGGCATGCTGAATTGCTGGCCGAGGATTACGGCGAGTTCAAGGGTTGTCGCGATATACGCAAACACATGGCGTGGTACCTGAAAGGTTTTCGAGTGCCGCACACGGTGCGTGAGCCATTGGGCAAGGTGTCCAGTTTGGCCGAACTCGATGCACTGCTCGCACAGATTAATACTGATCAAGATTTCAACAATGATGTTGGCTCGGGTCCGCGCGGTCGCACATCGGGTGAGCGCCGTCCGGCGTTGCCGGACGGCTGGTTGGAGACATGTGAGTTGACGGCATCCGACCGTGTAAACGTTTCCGTTGCCGAGTTCTCCGTCAGCGGCGGTTAAAACCTGTCGTCAGTGAGACAAAGGTCACCCTGATCGCCTTGGCACAAGATCCTGCATGGCTCCCTCTCTGAGTGGAACACTTGAGTTGTGGGAGAACATAAATTTGTTTATTCATTTTCCGAGGGCGATCGCAGCATGTCCGAGTTGCTCGGTGGCAAGGGAGCAAATCTCGCCGAAATGGTTTCACTCGGATTGCGGGTGCCACCTGGATTCACCATCACCACGGAGGCCTGCCGGGAATACCTCACCACCGGCAGTGAACCGAGTGTGTTGCGGAACCAGGTGAGCGGTGCGCTAGCAGCACTGGAGCGCGACATGGGTCGCACATTAGGAGATCCTGCTGATCCACTGTTGGTCTCTGTTCGGTCCGGTGCCAAGTTCTCCATGCCTGGCATGATGGAAACAGTCCTCAATATTGGGCTTAATGACTCCAGTGTTGAAGGACTCGCACAGATTGCCGGCGATCCACGATTCGCTTGGGACTCTTACCGCCGACTTCTGCAAATGTACGGGAAAACGGTGTTGGACATTGCGGGAGAACCATTCGAGGATCGCATTGATGCGGCTAAAGCACGTGAAGGCGTTGCAACGGATATTGAACTGAGTACTGCAGCGCTGGAGCAACTGGTCAGCGAGTTCAAAGGGATTATTCGGCAGGAAACCGGCACTGATTTCCCCCAGGATGCGCGGGCACAACTCGATGGTGCCATTCACGCGGTTTTTGACTCGTGGAATACCGAGCGTGCGCGTATTTATCGTCGTCGGGAGCACATTCCCCACGACCTGGGAACCGCGGTCAACGTGCAGGCCATGGTGTTTGGCAATGCGGGACCACGCGATGGCGGGCTGGGGTCGGGTTCCGGTGTCGCATTTACCCGAGACCCCGCCACCGGTGACCCGGGTGTTTATGGCGATTATCTGCCCGATGCCCAGGGCGAGGATGTTGTTGCGGGTATTCGCAATGCGTTCCCGCTCACAGAGTTGGAGCGCATTGACGCCAACTCACATGCTGAACTAATGGCCAACATGCGCGCACTGGAAGATCACTATCGCGACCTGTGCGATATTGAATTTACCGTGGAACGTGGCACGTTGTGGATGCTGCAAACCCGCGTTGGAAAGCGCACGGCCGCAGCGGCATTCCGTATCGCCATATCTTTGGTGGATGAAGGTGTGCTCACCATGGACGAGGCAATCCAGCGGGTGACCGGCGCGCAATTGGCGCACCTGATGTTCCCGCGCTTTGATGCCACCGCTGACACCACCATTCTTGCTCGGGGAACTAATGCGTCACCCGGTGCAGCGGTTGGCACTGTGGTCTTTTCTTCAGAAGAGGCCGTGCGTAAAACTGCTGAGGGCGAGCGCGTCATTCTGGTCCGGCGGGAGACAACCCCGGAGGATCTAGCCGGCATGGTGGCGGCGACCGGGATTCTGACCAGCCGCGGAGGCAAGACCTCACACGCTGCCGTGGTGGCCCGCGGAATGGGAAAGACGGCGGTCTGTGGTGCGGAATCACTCCGAGTTGACATTAAGAAGTGTGAGATCACGACCGACACCGGATTAGTGATCCGTGAAGGTGACACCATCTCCATTGATGGCAGTACCGGTGAAGTCTTTCTCGGCGAAGTCCCGGTGACAGCCAGTCCGATTGTGCAACTCTTTGAAGAAGGCTTGGCTGCGGCACTCGCCGGAGCGGACGAGGAAACCGCCGAACTCATTACCGCAGTACACCGGATCATGGAGCACGCAGATTCCCGACGTCGAATGGGTGTGCGCACTAACGCTGATACGGCACCTGACGCTGCGCGCGCACGTCGCATGGGTGCGGCAGGTATTGGTTTGTGTCGGACCGAACACATGTTTCTTGGGGAGCGGCGACAGCTCATTGAAGATCTGATCCTGGCAGATAACCAAGTGACCCACGATCGATCGCTCGAGGCGCTTCTGCCACTCCAACGGTCTGATTTCACGGAGATTCTCGATGCCATGGACGGGTTGCCCGTCACGGTCCGTTTGATCGACCCGCCACTGCATGAGTTCCTTCCCGACCGAACAGAGTTAGCGGTGGCTGTTGCGGTTGCCCAGGAGCGAGGCGAGGACACGTCAGCGTCGTCGAGGGTGTTGGCAGCGGTCAACCGGCTCAGTGAACAAAACCCCATGCTCGGACTGCGGGGTGTGCGACTGGGTCTGGTGTTGCCTGGGCTGTTTGCCATGCAGGTTAGAGCATTGGCCGAGGCTGCCTGCGATGTGGAAGCGCAAGGAAAGTCACCACGTGCCGAAATAATGATTCCCCTGGTCGGATCGATCACCGAACTTACCTTGATTACAGCGGAAGTGAATGCCGTCATTGCTGAGGTCGTTGAATCGCGGGGATCCTCACTCACTTTCCCCGTCGGCACCATGATCGAGCTTCCACGTGCTGCACTGACGGCTAGCGACCTCGCTGAGTCGGCGGAGTTTTTCTCTTTTGGAACCAATGACCTCACTCAAACCACCTGGGGTTTCAGTCGAGACGATGTTGAGGCGGCATTCTTCTCCCCATATCTGGACAAAGGCATTTTCCCGGTGTCGCCATTTGAGTCCATTGACGTTCAAGGTGTCGGCGCACTCGTTGCCATGGCAGTCCAATCCGGCCGTGCTACTCGCCCAGGTATTTCCTGTGGGGTGTGCGGTGAACATGGTGGCGACCCGGCATCCATCCACTTCTTCAACGCGGTGGGACTCGATTACGTCTCGTGCTCGCCATTCCGGGTTCCGGTTGCTCGATTGGAGTCCGGCCGAGCGTCCGTGATGGGCGATCTCTGATCGGTGTTGCGTCCGCGTTACGGACGACAAACGTGTGACCATGGGGCAGTGAATCAATCCGACCTGGGCATGCGCGCCGGGGTCGAAGGAATTTCCTCACCAGCTCGGATATTCACCCTGGTTTTAACGGTGGGCATCTCGTTGCTGTTGTTGATTCCCATTGGGGCGGCCGCCCAAATCGTTTTGACATCCCAGATTGACGACAGAACCACGACCCAAGCGATCGTGGTTATGGACCCGGCCGGAGCCTGGGGTAATCAACGGGAGGCTAAGAGCGAGCGACTCAAGCACGCCGCTGAGTTATATCTCGACGGTGTAGCACCCGTCATCATGATCACCGGACCGGAGCGTTCCTATGGCAAGGCGGCAGCGGAATTAGAGCAACTCGGTGTTGAACCCACCGATGTGATTTTCCAACCGACGGGAACGGACACCGTGGGCACTTTGGCGGTGGTCGCCACGCTGATGTCGGATCTAGGGTGGAGCGCCGCGACGATCGTGACAGATCCGGCGCATTCGGCGCGCTCGCAAGTTACGGCGGGCAAGTACGGGATTGATGCCCACATGTCACCCGCCATTCTGGAGGGTGCAACGTCGTTGACCTCTGAATATGTGGCACGGGAGTCTGTGGCCCTGGTGCGGCATTACCTGTACACGCAATGGCAATTGCCGGCAATTTTGTCACCAGCCTGAGAGTCGCTGCTGTCATCAGGCGCACTCGCTCAGAGCGAACCTCGGTAGAGTCGGGGCGTGGCCATTCCGGCGGGGTATACCGAACATGATGTAGCGCGACCGGTGACCGAGCCCGTCAAGGAGACGGTGCGCAGCGCCTTTGCCCGGGATCGCGCCCGAGTTTTACACTCCTCGTCATTACGCCGACTCGCTGCCAAGACTCAAGTGCAGGTCGCTGGAGTCGCTGACTTTCCGCGTACCCGGTTAACCCACACCCTGGAGGTCGCCCAGATCGCTCGGGAATTGGGCGATGCCCTCGGATGTGACCCGGACCTCGTTGAGGTAGCCGGTTTAGCCCACGACTTAGGTCACCCTCCGTTTGGTCACAACGGGGAAGAGGAACTGAACCGGTTGGCCGACTCGATTGGTGGGTTTGAAGGCAATGCGCAAACACTGCGGGTGGTCAGTCGACTCGAGGCCAAGGTTTTCACTGAAGCGGATCATTCCGCCGGCCTCAATCTGACGCGAGCGTCCCTCGACGCCTCGTGCAAGTACCCGTGGGGGAGGCGCGTGGGCAACCCGAAGTTTGGGTACTACCCAGATGATGCTGACGTGTTCCATTGGCTCCGAGAGGGTGCACCGGAAGGGCAGACCTGCTTAGAAGAGCAGGTTATGGATTGGTCAGATGACGTTGCCTATTCGGTCCACGACTTTGAAGACGCGGTTCACGGGGGTCTTGTACAGATTCCCGAGTTCGATGATCCGGGGACAGTGACCGAACTCTGCGAAATTGCCCGCGAGCGGTATTGCCCCGATACGGACGTGCAGCAATTGCGAGAGGCCTTTGCGCGTCTGCGGAGTTTGGAATACTGGCCTGGAAAATTTGATGGTTCCATGCGCAGCATGGTCACGTTGAAAAAGTTCACCAGCTATCTCATTGGTCGCTTCTGCGTGACGGCGCAGATCGCCACCCAATCTGAATATGGAGACTCCCGGCTCACGCGGTATCAAGCCTCCCTAGTGGTACCAGAAGAGGTCCGCGACGAAGTCTCCGTCATGAAAGCCGTTGCGGTGAAGTGGGTCATGAATCGACCGGGTGCGGATAGGGAGTACGCGCGCCAACGCGAAATCATTGCCGAACTGGTACATGCATTGCGCCTGCGTGACGGAAGTGACATTGAATTGTGGCTGCGGCCCACATATGACCAGGCCACGACGGACGCGGAAAGATTCCGCGTGATTATTGATCAGGTGGCCAGCTTGACTGACGTCAGTATTGGTCACTGGCACGACCGACTCTGCCGCTAGGTGGTGAGCAGACGCACCGTCTCGAGAAGTGTGTCTATCTCGCTCGTGGTGTTGTAGACATGTGGTGAAACACGGACGAGCCCACTCACGCTGTGGCCAATGTAATCAACTTGCGAATAATCAGGGGATCCCAGCGACACGTTGATGCCGGCGGCACGTATCTGACCAACAATGGAGTCGGCGGGTAGTGATTCGTGCAGGAAGGTCACAATTCCACTGAGTTGCTCTCCGCGATCCAGCACGGTAATTCCGGGTACGGTGGTCAGTCCTTCGCGGGCATATGCCGCTAGTGAGGTGATCCTGTCCGTTATGGCCGGCTGGCCTAACGCCAATAAATAATCCGTTGCCGCGCCAAGTCCCAACATGGCGGCGTAGGACTTTTCCCAGCTTTCGAATCGGCGGGCGCCCTCGCGGAGAACATATGTGTCGAGGGCATTCCAGTGCCCACCATGCAAGTCCACGGGGAAGGGTTCTAGTTCAGTGAGTGCGCGATCCGAGCAGTAGAGGAAACCCGTTCCCCGCGGTCCACGCATGAACTTGCGGCCCGTCACCGAGAGAAAGTCCGCTCCAATCTCCGGCGCGTTCACGGGGAGTTGTCCCACGGACTGACAAGCATCGACCAGGTACCAGGTAGCGGGATTGCGTGTTCGAATGACCTCGCCGATTGCTGCGACATCGTTAATCAATCCATTTTGGCTCGGGCAGTGATTAATGGCCACCAGCGCGACAGAGTCGTCGAGCATGTCCGCGAATGCTGCTACGTCGGTCACCCCAGACTCCGTATCAGGAATGAACTCGATCTGCGCGCCAGTGCGCCGGGCAACCTGCATGATCGGTAAGACATTGGAGGCGTACTCCGAGGAACTGACCAATATTCGAGAGTCCGCAGACAGGGGGTAGGTGTAGGTGATGGCAGAAAATCCTCGGTCCCACGAGGAGGTCGCCGATTCGGTGAGCGCAATGTGATCCGATTCGGTGCCCACCAGGGTCGCCAGGGAGGAGTACACCTGCCCTAATTGGTCCATGGCCATGGCGTGCGCCTCATATCCGCCATGGGTTTCCTCAGCGCGAAGGAAGTCGACCATGGTGTCCACCACGACGGCGGGGGGCAGGGCGCTGCCGGCATTGTTGAGGTGCATCACCGTGGTGCATCCGCGAGTATCGGCGCGCAATTGGTCAATATCGAGGGCAGGTTTTCCCGAGTTCACGGTGACAGTGAACACCCGTGCCTATCCGACATAGACTTCCGGGGTGGCAGGTCGCATTCGGGACGAAGATGTAGCGGAGGTCCGCGAGCGCGCCCGGATTGACGACATTGTCCGCGAGTACGTCACCCTCAAACCTGCCGGTGGTGGCTCCATGAAGGGTTTGTGTCCCTTCCACGACGAACGCTCACCCAGTTTTCATGTCACTCCCAGCCGCGGCATGTGGTACTGCTTCGGTTGTGGTGAAGGTGGTGACCTCATTGGTTTCATTCAAAAGATTGACCACCTGTCCTTTGCCGAGGCGGTCGAGAAACTCGCCGACAAAGTCGGAATCACCTTGCAGTATGTCGACGGTGGGGTAACTCCGAATAAGCAACAGGGACAGCGCAAGCGCCTGGTGGAAGCGCATAAACGTGCCGCAGCTTTTTATCAGCAACAACTGGCCAGTCCGGAGGCGGAGACGGGCCGCAACTTCCTCACCGAGCGAGGCTTCGATGCCAACGCCGCCCAAACTTTCGGGGTGGGGTACGCACCCCAGGGGTGGGACGCGCTAACCAAACATCTCAAGGAACATGGGTTCACCGAAACGGAATTACTCGCGGGTGGGCTGGTCAGCCAGGGTAATCGCGGGGTGTATGACCGATTTCGTGGTCGGTTGGTCTGGCCCATTCGCGATTTGGGTGGTGAGGTCATTGGGTTTGGTGCTCGGAAACTGTATGACGACGACGAAGGCCCGAAGTATCTCAACACCCCGGAGACACCTATATATAAGAAGAGCTCGGTGCTCTACGGACTCGATATTGCGCGCAAGGAGGTGTCCAAGGAACAGACCGCCGTCATTGTTGAGGGGTACACCGACGTGATGGCGGCGCACCTGGCCGGAGTCGGGACCGCCGTGGCCACCTGCGGCACCGCATTTGGCGCCGAGCACATCAAGGTCTTGCGTCGCTTATTAATGGACGACGATCGCATGCGTGGCCACGTGATTTTCACTTTCGACGGTGACGCTGCTGGACAGAAGGCAGCGCTCCGGGCATTCGAAGAAGATCAACGTTTTGTGTCGCAGACTTTTGTGGCGGTGGAGAAGTCCGGGCTCGATCCGTGCGATCTGCGCCTGCAGCACGGTGACGCGGCGGTGCGTGCGCTGATTGAGAATAAGGTCCCGCTCTTTGAGTTCGCTATTAAGTCAGTCATTAGTCACTACGACCTCAACACCTCAGAGGGTCGCATTGCAGCACTGAATGAAAGTGCACCCATTGTGGCCAAGATTCGAGACACCTCCCTGCGCCCGGAGTACTCCCGCCGTTTGGCCGGCTGGCTGGGCATGGATCCGGCAACGGTCAGCAAGGCGGTTGGCGGCAGGAACTCGCAACCGGTCGCAACCAAGCGCCCCGCCCTCGGGGCATCTGTTGAACGCGAAGCATTAAAAGGGGCGCTGCAGTATCCGGCTGCCGTTAGCGACTGGTTTTCCAGTGTGGAGTCCACGGCGTTCACCCATGACAAGGCACTCGCTGTGTTTACCGCGATCGTGGCGGCTGGTGGCCCCTCATCTGAGGTCGGTGGAATGCGGTGGATTGACGCGGTACTTGCCGCGGCGCCGGACGACGATATTCGATCAACCATTCGTGAGCTCGCCGTGGAACCCATGCCAGCGGAAGCCGGAACCGATGAACGCTATGCGGTCGGCATGATTGCCAAACTATTGGAGATGGACTCGGCGCAACGTATCGAGGAGCTGCGGGGGCAACTGACGCGAGCGGAGGAGTCAGGTGAGTCATCGGAAATTATGGAACAACTCTTTGCGCTAGAAAGTTACCGCCGGAATTTGCGCGACATTGCCTTGGGGGAATCGTGATCTCACTGCGGTCGCTCTTTTCCCGCACATCATTTGCCCAGGAGTTGCAGCGCGATGCGCACACACTGGGTGTCACTCGCGGCGAACACATCATGGCGACCGGTAGGGGTCCAGAGTCGTATCAACCGTCGGCAGTGATTGCCACCGATCACGCCCTCTATTTCGCCACAGCCACCGAACCCACCCGATTACCGTGGATTTCCATTGCGCGCGCTAGTTGGGAGGATCCGTGGCTCGTCCTTCACACAGTGACCGGGGAGAAAATCACCCTGCATCTCGCGCCGGCTGGTGAATTACCTCCGGTTGTGCGTGATCGGGTCACCGCCAGCGTGCTCATTCGTGAGCGGGTGGCTTTGGACTCGGGCGGGACCGTCGTGTGCGTGGGACGCCGCGAGCCCGGGAGTGACACCGTGACCTGGCTCCTGGAGTTTGACGCGGACACAGATTCCAGCTCACCAGAAATCCGGGCGAGCGCTGATCGTGCACTGACCGAACTTCGAGCCACCCTCGGGGTGTGAGCACCCCCTGCCTTGATAGTGTTCCTCCGTCATTCCCCCATAGCTCAATTGGCAGAGCATTCGACTGTTAATCGAAGGGTTTCTGGTTCGAGTCCAGATGGGGGAGCGTTGGGGCTGTACGGATAAAGCCGTTGCAGCCCTATTTTTATGGGTAGATCACGCCCCACAAGTCGAGTGTCGCCGAACTCGTCTGCCGGCTATCGTTAACGCCATGAACCTACTTTCGAGCAAGTCCAGATTCGTCACTCTCATTGCTGCAGTCCTCGTGGGTATCTCCGGCTCCCTTATCGCGGCCCCGTCCGCATCGGCCGCTAAAGCCGACTTCGTGTGGTACCTCGATCGCGACTTTCGCGAAATTGTCGACATCAAGGGCGACGGCAATACCGCGGGAGACATCACTATTGCCAACGGCACCATCAGTGAAACCAGGGGCGGTAAAGGTGTCGGTACCTACGCACTCGTCGGCGTCGAAGCCACCCTGAACATTCCCGGTGGCCGCCTTGACCGCTCGGTTAACACCGCGCTCACGGTGGGCAAGAGCACGATCTACTTGACCACCTTGGTGTCGACCAACGCGGGAGTTCCCCCCACGAATAGTTTCAAGCACGCCATTATCGGTGGAACCGGCAAGTACTCCGGCGCACGTGGCGAAGTGGTGGTCAAGCCACTGTCGGCAACCCGCTTCAAGTACAGCTTCTACTTCGTCGACTAACAGGAGGCAGAGAACAATCACGATGCCCAACAATCTCGATCCCACAACGGGAGTTGCGGGGCCTTCTGGCTATCTCACGGGTTAGCGGCGTGTGGATCGACTTGCTTTTGTTAAATTCACCACGAGTGCGGCCTGATCCGATCCAGCTTCGAGGTAGGTGGCCTGGATTTTTGTGGGCGAGATGAGCCGACCAACGAGGTAGCCGTCCTCGTCCACAGCGTGAAACTCACCGGACTTGTAGATCACACCTTGAAATGATTCGGGCTCACTCCAGGTGCCGTCAGGTTGCTGCCACGCCTTGGTGCCGGTCAAGGTCACACCGTTTATTTGCGTGACGGTGTACCGCACTCCACTGGATTTATAGACACCGTTCTCATAACCGTAATTTGTACCCAGCCACATGCCACTGATGCCCACATTCTTTGGTGCGGCTGATGCTTGCGCGGTCATGGCGCTGGCGGGAACGAGGACTAGAAAGGCGGACGCAATGAGCGCACTGGCTCGCCGAACAAAGGGCGTACTGAAATTTGTCATGTCAGCAGACTACGGGCAAGCTTCGTCATGATCATTGCGGCAGCAACATGTCGTGTCGCCTGGGGCACGAGATGGCCTATCCCTAGGCTCTACCCGTGAGCATTGTCATAACTCGGCATGGGGAGAAGCCCAGTGATTCGGGGAAGCCACATGGGATCAACGTTGAGGGTGAGCACGATCCGCATTCGCTCTCGGTCCGTGGGTGGACACGTGCGGGTGCATTAGCGGGACTCTTCAGTCTGGTGCCGCAGCCGCAGTACCCCGGCGTTTTTACACCGGCACGCATTTTCGCCACGGAGCCCTCGCATGAGGCGCACAGCACGCGGGAATACGACACCGCGCACCCGACCGCTCGGCGTCTCGGCCTTGATGTTAATTCCACTTATAAGCATGGTCAGGAGGCGGAGCTTGCTGCCGAGTTGATGGCCAGTGATTCCGCCGCTCTGGTGGTGTGGCATCACGGGGCGATTCCTCATGTTCTCCAGCACTTTCCGCTCTCCAATGCGCACCAGGTGCCGGCCGAGTGGCCGGAGGATCGGTTCGATCTGCTGTGGGTGCTCACCCGTGACTCCGGTGCTGACACCTGGACGTGGAGTGCAGTGGACCAAGCGCTACTCGACGGTGACGCCCTGTAGTTAGCCCTGTAGTTAGCGGTTGCGCCCGAGTCTCTCGTGCCCGGTAACCCAATCGCCAGCGATCACTGCTGACGCCAATGAAATCTCGCCGGCTAAAACAGTGGCACCTGCTATCTCGGCAAGCTTGTGCGCTTTGTTATCTCCCACGCAATCCAGGAGGGTGAGGCATTCGTGCTGGGTGGGTAGACCTGTTCCGCCGCCACGAGTCGCCACGATCACGGAGGGCAGGGTGATTGACCAGTAGTAGTCACCATTGTCTAGTAGTTGGGTGTAGAGCAACCCGCCGTGGGATTCGGAAACGTTGGCAACATCTTGTCCAGTGGCCAGGTACAGCGCGGTAAGTCCATTAGCTGCGTGAGCGCCGTTATTGGCTGAACCCACCATGAATGCACCGGCTTGGGAAACCTGTCGGGCTCGGAATAATTTTTCCGGTGTGACCCCGAGTAGTTCCTGGAGGAGTGCCCGTGGAGTGGTGACCTCAGCGATTACTCGTTTGCCTCGCCCGAGCAGCATGTTGATCTGTGAATGTTTTTTATCGGTATCAATATTTCCCGAGAGAATAAATTCCGGATGCCCCGGATTCGTTGCCGTGATCCACTGGCACGCTGCCAAGGTGGCTTTGCTGACCATGTTTTGCCCCGCGGCGTCCCCGGTCGAGTAGTCAAAACGAACATAAAGCAGCGGACCAACGGCGAAGTGAGTTATAACTTCGAGTTTGCCGATTCTCGTTGTTG
>JAIOWY010000046.1:0-12227 GCA_021741845.1 Candidatus Nanopelagicales bacterium | reverse complement strand
GGCTGTCCCGCTGACTCCGTTAACAACGCGAGGCTGCAGTGCTTGGCTCGGGGCTGAGAACAGACTGGCAAGAAGGGCAATAAGCCCTATCACCCCAATGACAGACCGGGAACCCCTTCTCACCCCCTAACGGTACGCCCTGATGGGTGCCTTCGCTTCTGGGTGCCTCTTCTTTATTGAGCCGTATGTGCCTGAGCCACGATCATGCGGGCGAGATCTGCCGCGCCCTCAAAGTGCTCAACGGAGTACCCACGCAAGGAAACCGATTTCTCCGGGTCTGCTTCTGAGGGTAAATACGCCGTGACCGGCGCCTCGGGCCAGTGGTCAGTGCTCGTGGGAAAGATCGGGGAGATTAAGGCGTACCCAACAACAGATCTGTGCGCGGCGGCCTGGGCGCGGGCAATCGCGGGCAGGTCAAGGCACCGTTCACCGGATGCGACCACCACGAGTGGCTCACCGTTGGAGCGTTGGTTAATTGCAAGGCACAGGTGGGGAACACTCTGGTCCGCATCAATGTCGATCACAGGGTTTATCAGAGATAGTGAATCCAGTTCCGCGCCCAGATGAACTGGTGCAGCGGGTGAGCGGAGATACAGGAGCTGTGGCATCACCGCTCACTGTAGACGGGAGATCGCTACCCTTGGAGCATGACGCAGACTCCCGAATGGATTCAGTTACGCCAGCAGATTCTGGACAAGGCGGTGGTTCGGGGCAAGGTGATTCTGTCCAGTGGCCGGGAGGCGGACTACTACGTGGATCTGCGTCGCGTCACCCTTGATGCTGTTGCCGCTCCGCTGGTTGGGGCGGTCATGCGTCAAGTGAATGCGCAATTTGATTACGCAGCTGTTGGTGGTTTGACTCTTGGTGCTGACCCGGTGGCCACGGCCATGATGCATAGCGCTGCGCAGGACGGGGAACTCCTCAATGCATTCGTGGTGCGCAAAGCCGAGAAACAGCATGGACTTCAGCGTCGAATTGAAGGGCCGAGTGTTGACGGGGTTCGGGTGCTCGCTGTTGAGGACACCTCGACAACGGGTTCATCTGTTCTCACGGCGGTCGATGCCCTCCTGGCGGACAAAGCGATCATTGCTGGTGTGAGCGTGATTGTTGATCGTGGTGCGCGGGCAACAGTGGTCGAACGGGGTTACGAATACACGGCCGCTTACACCTTGCAGGATTTAGGCCTCGAGTAGGTCTTCTTGCTCCTCGGTCAATCCGAGTTTGCGTTCCACAAGTAGGAGCACCGCGACAAACACCGCGCCGGCTAGGAACATGGCAATGGCCAGTCCCACCTGATCACCGGGCGCCTGCAGTTCGCGATTATCACCCTGCCACGGCCAGAGTGCTCGCAGTGATCCGATCATGAGTCCGGTAATGATCACCAGAGTGATGCGTGCTTTGTGTTCTAACAACCACCGCAGCACGGTCACAAAGACGGCGAGACCGAGAATTGCACCGAGGGCAAACACGCCGAGATAAACAAAGTTGCGGTCGTTCACGGCCGCGATTGTTGTGTCATACATGCCCAGTGTCAGCAAGAGGAATGACCCGGATACTCCGGGTAAAACGAGTGCGCAGATGGCCACGGATGCGGAGAGGAACACCGCGATCAGGCTGGGGTCGCTGACGTTGCCCGCCGGCAATCCGGTGACAAAGAACAAGACAACAGCGCTGATAGCCGCGATGACCACGTAGAGCGGACTCCATCCGCCTACTTTCACCACCATGTGGGCGGGGACGTACGCGCCGACAATCACCAGACCAAAGAACAAGGCGTTCATGGCAACGGGCTGCTCGTCAAGGAGGGGTTCCAGGATCTTGGCGCCCAGCACGAGTGCCGCACCCATTCCAACGGCGAGTGGAATGAGGAGACCCCACGGCAATGCGCGCACCGTTGCCACTGCTTTAGACGCAGATGCTTTGCCGCCGGCCAATCCCAGGAGCTGACGGATCGCGAGTACAACGTCAGCGATTGCATCCAGCAGCGTGTGATACACGCCAACAATGAGTGCGAGCGTTCCTCCGCTCACGCCGGGAATGACTTCAGCAGCACCCATGAGTGCTCCGCGAATGAAATTGGCGAGAGTTTTTAGCACGCTAACAGGGTAGTGGGTAAGTTCCCTCTCGTGGAGGAACTCACGGTCCAAGTCGATGAACCTGATGGTGAACCATTCAAGGTTGTGGGCGTGGGTCCGTGGGAAGGCGAATGGCCCACCGAGGATCACTTCGATCCCGAACTCCTTCGCGAGGGGGATCGACGCAATGTGATCGATCAGTATCGTTACTGGAAACTTGAGGCAATTGTTGCCGATCTCGACACCAAACGGCATCCCATGCATATTGCCATTGAGAACCTGGGTCACGATTTCAACATTGGCACGATCGTGCGCAGCGCCAATGCATTCCTGGTCAAGGAAGTTCACATTGTTGGGAAGAAGCGGTGGAACCGCCGCGGTGCCATGGTCACCGATCGATACCAGCATGTTCACCACCACGAGATCGCTGAAGACTTTATTAAGTGGGCGAAGGAACACAGCATTCCTGTCATTGGGATCGACAACATGCCGGGTTCGGTGAAGTTGGAGAAATTCACTTTCCCCGAAAGCTGTGTTCTCGTGGTCGGACAGGAAGGCACGGGGCTGTCCGAAGCCATGCGCGCAGGGTGTGACTCCCTAGTGGAAATTTCCCAGTTCGGATCAACACGTTCTACCAACGTAGGTGCCGCTGCCGCCATTGCCATGCATGAGTGGGTGCGGCAGTGGGCGTGTCCACAGTGAATGCGCCGTTGGATTCGGACGAGGGAACCACGGTCATGGCGTGGCATGTGCGATACGGCAAGGGATGCCCCGGAACGCTCAACACGCTGCTGGATTTACCGATCGGTGCCAGTTTCACTGTTCAAGTGAATAGTTCCACTGCACGGGAGTACCGAATCACGGAGCGGTTTGAGGTGCCGAAGGGCACATACAAGAAGAAATGGTTTACCCCCGTTGGGCCACACCGACTGGCGTTGTTCACCTGCGGGGATCTGAGATACGAGAAATTCCACTCCACCATTGCGGTGTTTGCGGAGCCAGTTAACCGGTTACATGGCGGTAACGAGCGAGTGGAAAGATAGGTCGTAAGAGTCCATTTCTAAGGGGAGATCCCATGCCAATTGCATCGCCAGAGGTTTACGCCGAAATGCTCGATCGAGCCAAGGCCGGCAAGTTTGCCTACCCAGCCATTAACACGTCCTCCTCCCAGACGATCGTGGCCGCGATTCGTGGATTCGCTGAAGCCGAGTCCGACGGAATCGTGCAGGTGTCCTGGGGCGGCGCCGAGTTCGCATCCGGTCAGTCCGTGAAGGACATGGTCACCGGCGCGGTAGCGCTCGCGGAGTTTGCGCACGTTGTTGCAGCGAAATATGACGTGAACATTGCCCTGCACACCGACCACTGCCCACTGGACAAGTTGCCCGGATTCATGGAGCCACTGCTCGCGATCTCGCAGGAGCGCGTGGCCAAGGGGCTCGAGCCGTTGTTCCAGTCACACATGTGGGACGGCTCCGCTGTGCCACTGGATGAGAACCTCGACATTTCCGAGCGCATGCTTGATGCATCTGTTAAAGCTCGGACAATCTTGGAAATTGAAATCGGTGTTGTCGGCGGTGAAGAAGACGGTGTCGAAGCAAAGCATGACGCCAAGTTGTTCTCCACGGTTGAAGACGGTTTGGCCACAGCCAAGAAGCTGGGTCTGGGTGAGCGCGGTCGCTACATGGTCGCTGCGACTTTCGGCAACGTGCACGGTGTGTACAAGCCGGGCAACGTTGTTCTGACGCCGTCGATCCTCAATGACATTCAGGTTGCCGTTGGTGCCGCATACGGTGTGGAGAAGCCATTTGACCTGGTATTCCACGGTGGATCGGGTTCGCTGCTCAGCGAAATTCGTGAGTCACTGGACTACGGAGTGGTGAAAATGAACATTGACACGGACACCCAGTACGCATTCACTCGCCCGATTGCCGACCACATGTTTGTTAACTACAACGGTGTGCTCAAGGTGGACGGCGAGGTCGGTAACAAGAAGCAGTACGACCCACGCTCTTATGGCAAAGCAGCGGAAAAAGGTATGGCCGATCGCGTGAAATTGGCGTGCGAGGACCTCCGTTCCGTCGGAACGAAAATGAAGTAATGACACTTTCTGGCGCGAACCTCCTGGGCGGTCCGGAACCGACGTTGCTCCCTGCTGGCGATCCGGCACAGGCGGAACTGGAAGCCGGTGCCGATCCCCAGGAGGTTGCTAAGAAGTATCCGACCAGTTCCTTGGCGTGGGCCATGCTCAGCGACACAGCGTGGGATGCCGGAGATGTCATTGCGTCCTATGCGTATGCGCGCGTTGGGTACCACCGCGGATTGGATGCACTGCGGCGCAATGGCTGGAAGGGACACGGTCCCGTTCCCTGGAGCCACGTTCCCAACCAAGGGTTCCTGCGTTGTTTACAGGACCTCGGTCGCGCAGCCGGCGCGATCGGTGAAACTGATGAGGTAGTGCGCATTTCCGAATTCCTCGTTGAGTGTGATCCGAGCCTTGGATAAACCGGTACTCATTGCCGGTGCCGGAATTACCGGCATTGCTTGCGCACGAGTGTTGCACGCCAACAATGTTCCGTTCCGTGTGGTGAACAAGGGAAAGAAAATCGGTGGCCGCATGGCCTCGCGCACAGTGCGCGACTCCGGAACCGGATTCGACGGCCGCATTTTTGACATTGGCGCGTCCTACTTCACGGTCAGCGACCCTGGATTCGGTGCAGTAGTGGAGAACATGATCAGCGCGGGAGTCGTGTCGGAATGGACCGACACCTTCCACGTCGCAGACAGCACCGGTGTGCACGGAGTCAAGGTGGGACCCATGCGCTATCGCGCATCGCAAGGAATCCGCAGCGTTGTTGAGTTCTTGGCTGAGGGAATAGACGTTGTTGAAGGTGAGATCGAATCCGTCGAGTCACCTGATGAACACATTGCACTGTGCATGCCCACACCTCAGGCATCGAAAATATTTCCCCAAGCAGCGAGCATCAATCCGTGCACATGGGAACCCGTGATCGCTGTCTCCCTGTTGTTTGATGCGGTGTACTGGCACTCCTTTGATGGCGTATTTGTCAACGCGGACAGCGCAATCACGTGGATCGCGAACGATGGAAATCGACGCGGTGATCACGCACCGGCGCTCGTTGCGCACGTGCACCCCGTGCTGAGCTCGCACCACCTCACCGACCCCGCGACGGTCATTCCGTTCGCCGTGGAAGCAGTGCAGCGAATTCTGGGCTTTAGCGCTGAGCCAGCGTGGGCGAGTGCGCACCGGTGGACTTACGCCAAGCCGGTGGAGGGGACCACCGCCGCCAGCCCGCACTTCCACCAGGGGGAGGTGTCCCTTGCTGGTGACTCGTTCTCCGACCGCCCCCGGGTGGAGGCCGGCTGGATCTCAGGCACTGCATTAGGAAAGTCGTTGGTGCGCAATCGTTAACGAATCAGCCGTCCGGTAACCTTTCGCGGTGCCAGCAATAGTTCTCCTCGGCTCCCAGTGGGGCGACGAAGGAAAAGGTAAAGCCACCGACCTCCTCGGAGACCGCGTTGATTACGTGGTCCGATACCAAGGCGGCAACAACGCCGGGCACACCGTGGTAATCGGCGACAAAAAATTTGCACTCCACTTATTGCCCAGCGGAATCCTCACCCCCGAGGTGATTCCGGTGATCGGCAACGGTGTCGTCATTGACCCGGCCGTGTTGTTGGAGGAAATTGCGGGGCTCAACGCCCAGGGGATCGACACGTCGAAACTCCTGATCAGCGCCAATGCGCACTTGATCACCAGTTATCACGTCACCCTGGACAAGGTGACCGAGCGTTTCCTGGGCAAAGCGCAGATCGGAACAACCGGCCGAGGAATCGGTCCCACCTACAGCGACAAGATCGCTCGGGTCGGCATCCGCGTTCAGGATCTTTTTGACGAATCAATCCTGCGTCAAAAAGTGGAAGGCGCCCTGGCGAATAAGAACCAGGTGCTTGTCAAAGTCTTTAACCGTCGCGCCATTGAAGTAGACGCCGTTGTTGACGATCTCCTGCAGTATGCGGACGCACTGCGCCCGTGGGTGACGGACACGTCCCTGTTACTTAACCAGGCATTGGACCAGGGCAAGGTGGTGTTGCTGGAAGGCGGCCAGGGAACCCTCCTGGACGTTGATCACGGTACGTACCCCTTTGTCACCTCGAGCAACCCGACCGCCGGCGGGGCATGCACCGGCAGCGGAATTGGACCAACCCGCATTGACCGTGTCGTGGGAATCCTCAAGGCGTACACAACGCGCGTGGGCTCAGGGCCATTCCCCACCGAACTCTTTGACGAGGACGGGGAGAAGTTGCGCACCATTGGCGGGGAGCGCGGAGTCACCACCGGACGTGCCCGCCGGTGCGGATGGTTTGACGTCCCGATCGCTCGGTTTGCAACGCGGATCAACGGTCTGACAGACACGTTCTTAACAAAGTTGGACGTCCTGACCGGCTGGGAACGCATTCCGGTGTGCGTTGCGTACGACGTTGATGGTGAGCGCACCGAGGAAATCCCCATGACCCAGACCGAGTTCCACCACGCGAAACCGATCTACGAAATGCTCCCCGGGTGGCAGGAAGATATTTCGGGTGCCACAACACTCGCGGAATTACCGAGCAATGCGAGGGCGTACGTGGAGTTCCTCGAAGAGAAATCCGGAACACGCATCAGCGCGATTGGTGTGGGTCAAGATCGCAATGCCACCATTGCGATCAATGATCTGATTGGTTAAGCGTGGAACCAGAGTTGGTCGCGCGGTACACCCCCGTCTACGACCTAGATGCGCAGGGAAATCCCGTGGGCGTGCCGGTGGAAGACCGTGATACGCCGGAGCGACCAGCCGGCGTGCTCACCGGGAGACACGTCCGACTGGAGCCGTTGAATGCCCAGGCGCACACGGCTGATTTGTTCGCCGCATTTGTCGGCCACGACCACTTGTGGACATACATGCCGCATGGACCATTCCCCACCGAAGACTCGTACCGGGAATGGGTTCTCTCGCGGGAAGGGGGAGCGGACCCGTACTTCTACGCGATCATTGAGCAAGGGACAGGGATGGCGATTGGTGTGGCGAGCTACCTCCGCATTGACCCACCGGCGCGGAGCATTGAAGTCGGGTGGATCACGTACTCCCCGCAGTTGCAGAAGTCACGGCTAGCAACCGAAGCCATGTACCTCATGATGAACAACGCATTCGATTTGGGTTATCGGAGATACGAGTGGAAGTGCAATGCGCTGAACACTCAGTCGCGTAATGCCGCCCTCCGCCTGGGCATGACCTACGAGGGAACATTTCGTCAGGCCACGGTGGTCAAGGGACGCAACCGCGACACCGCCTGGTTTTCGATCCTGGACTCCGAATGGCCGAGCATGCGCAGCAACTTTGACCAGTGGCTCCAGGACTCGAACTTCGATGCCCAAGGGAACCAGCTCTCCTCCCTCTCGAGGTAGCCGACTGCCGGGAAATCCCCGCTAAGGCCATTCGGGGTCAGCCCACTCCCTGCATGTCCTAGAGTTTTCACATGACTACTGCGAATCCCACCGAAGGCAAGCGCGTCTACGACCTGGACCGCGAATACGTATTTCATTCATGGAGTGCCCAGAAAGCACTCAAGCCCATGTGTATCGCGGGGGCAGAAGGTAGTTACTTCTGGGATTACGACGGCAATAAGTTCCTCGACTTCTCCTCCCAGTTGGTGAACGTCAACATTGGGCACCAGCACCCCAAGGTCGTCGCTGCGATCCAAGAACAGGCAGCGAAACTGTCCACCATTGCGCCGCAGCACGCGAATGACAAGCGAGGCGAGGCAGCAGAGCGAATCGTGGGCTTGGCCGGACCAAATATGGCCAAGGTGTTTTTCACCAACGGTGGTGCAGACGCAGTGGAGAACGCCATTCGCATGGCGCGCCTGCACACCCACAAGCACAAGGTGCTCTCCTTCTACCGTTCGTACCACGGCAATACAGGTGCGGCGATTCAGGCGACCGGTGACCCGCGTCGCTGGCCCAATGAGTACGCATCGCAGCAAGTCCACTTCTTTGGTCCGTATCTGTATCGCTCGGAGTTCTGGGCGAGTACTCCGGAGGAAGAGAGTGAGCGTGCGCTGCAGCACCTCGAACACGTGATTAAGTTTGAAGGACCCGCCACCATTGGCGCGATCATTCTCGAGTCGGTTGTCGGAACCGCTGGTGTGCTTGTGCCACCGCCCGGTTACTTAGAAGGTGTTCGTGCCCTGTGCGACAAGTACGGCATTATCTGGATCGCGGACGAAACCATGTCTGGGTTTGCTCGGACGGGTAAGTGGTTCGCGTTCCAGAACTGGGCGGCTCAGCCTGACCTGATCGTGTTTGCCAAGGGCTCCAACTCCGGCTACGTCCCCGTTGGCGGCGTTGTGATCTCCGGCGACATTGCCGCCACCTTTGACGAGAAGGTGTTCCCCGGAGGGCTGACCTACTCCGGTCACCCACTCGCGGCGGCATCGATCGTGGCATCCATTGACGCCATGAAAGAAGAGAAGATTGTCGAGAACGCCGCCAGCATTGGTCAGAACGTGTTGGAGCCCGGTCTGCGTGAGCTGATGGACAAGCACCCGGTGATCGGCGAGGTCCGTGGACTCGGTGTGTTCTGGGCCCTGGATCTAGTAAAAAACCGCGACACCCGGGAGCCACTCGCACCTTACGGTGGCACCTCCCCGGCCATGAATGAACTGGTGGCGGAGTGCAAGTCCCGCGGACTCATGCCGTTCGTCAACTTCAACCGCATGCACGTTGTCCCGCCGTGCATTATTACCGAATCTGAAGCGAAAGCCGGGCTGGAGATTCTGGATCAAGCATTCACGCTCATTGATTCGCACTACGAAAAATAAATTCGTGGGAGTAGCACTGTGAAGTGCCTTGTCATTGGGTCGGGTGCGCGGGAGCACGCCATTACCGCGTCCCTGCTGCGCGATCCCGGTGTGAGTGAACTGTTGGTGGCACCCGGTAATGCGGGCATTGAGCAACTCGCTCCGTGTCGGCCGATTGACGTCACGGATCCGGTGGCAATAGCGGATCTTGCCGTGGAGTTCAATGCCGATCTCGTGGTGATTGGTCCTGAGGTGCCACTGATGGCGGGCGCGGCGAATGAACTCGCGGAGCGCGGGATCCCCTGTTTCGGTCCGCATCAAGAAGCCGCGTTCATTGAGGGCAGTAAGGCTTTTTGCAAGGAAGTAATGGCTGAGGCGAATATCCCCACTGCCATGGCACATGTCTGCGACACCGAGGAACAGGTGGTGCGGGCACTCGACTCCTTTGGTGCTCCCTACGTTGTCAAAGACGATGGACTTGCCGCAGGTAAAGGTGTTGTTGTCACCAGTGATCGGAACGAGGCACTCGAGCACGCTCGTGCATGTTTGGCCACGGGAAACAAACTGGTGATCGAGGAGTTTCTGGACGGACCGGAAGTATCACTCTTTGGAATTTCTGATGGCACCACGGTAATCCCCTTGCAACCAGCGCAGGACTTCAAGCGGGTGGGCGAGGGGGACACCGGGCTCAATACCGGCGGAATGGGTGCGTACTCACCACTGCCGTGGGTGCCGGCAGGTGTGGTGGCAGAAGTGACCGAGCGGGTTTTGCAGCCCATGGCAACAGCGTTGAAAAATCGCGGCACGCCTTTTGTCGGTGTGCTGTATGCCGGTCTCGCCATGACGTCACGCGGAATTCGCGTCATTGAGTTCAACGCTCGTTTCGGTGACCCGGAGACCCAGGTGGTGCTCGATCAACTGGAAACACCGCTGGGTGAATTCCTAGTGGCCGCGGCCACCGGCCGCTTGGCGGAGATTGCCCCGTTGGTGTGGCGCCCGGGTTACTCGGTGACCGTTGTCATTGCCGCTGCGGGTTATCCCTCCGCGCCCGCGACCGGTGACCCGATCACCGGCATTGACCTAGCCGAGGAACTCGCTGGCGTGACCGTGTATCACGCGGGCACCCAATCGCGGGGCGGCGAGTTGGTGACATCTGGTGGCCGGGTGCTGTCGGTCACCGCCCATGCTGACACCCTGGAACAGGCGCGGGAGCAGGCACAGCGTGCTGCCGCGCTGATCACTATTTCCGGGTCCCACTTCCGCCGAGATATTGCGCAACTCGCAGCACAAGGGCGCATTTCCCTCCAGTAGATCCGCAGGTGGAAGGATAGGCGGGTGACTGCATCTCCGGCGCCTGCACCCAGCAACGTTCTGGCTGCTCGCTATGCCTCCCCGGCCATGGTGGAGATCTGGTCTCCCGAGAACAAAATCCGCATGGAACGGCACCTCTGGGTAGCCGTTATGCGCGCGCAGCGTGACCTTGGTGTGGATATTCCCAGCGAAGCAATTGACAGCTATCAAAGTGTGATCGACCAGGTGAACCTAGCGTCCATCGATGCCCGGGAACGGGTGACAAAGCATGACGTGAAAGCGCGCATTGAAGAATTCAATGCACTCGCCGGATTCGAGTACGCGCACCTCGGCATGACCTCCCGTGATCTCACCGAGAATGTTGAGCAACTCCAAATTCGCTCCAGTCTCGAATTAATTCGCACAAAGACGGTCGCTGCACTCGACCGGCTCAGCGGACTCGCTGTTGCCTATTCCGAGCAAGCCATGGCCGGTCGGTCGCACAATGTTGCCGCGCAGATCACCACACTGGGCAAGCGCATGGCCACGTTCGCCGAGGAACTGCTCGTTGCCTTTGATCGTTTGGAGTACACCCTGTCCGCGTATCCACTGCGCGGCATTAAGGGTCCGGTCGGAACCGCGCAGGACATGTTGACATTGCTCAACGCAGACGCGGACTCCCTCGCCCAACTGGAGGGACGGATTGCCGCGCATCTCGGTTTTGATCGCACACTGATCAGCGTGGGTCAGGTATACCCGCGCTCCTTAGATTTCGATGTCACATCCCTGCTGGTGCAGTTGGCTTCGGGTCCTTCCAACTTTGCCACCACTGTGCGGCTGATGGCTGGACAGGAGTTAGCAACTGAAGGTTTCCTCCCCGGTCAAGTGGGTTCCTCAGCCATGCCGCACAAAATGAATGCGCGCTCGTGTGAGCGGATCAACGGATTCCACGTGATCCTGCGCGGGTACATGACCATGACCGCGGACCTGGCCGGTCAACAGTGGAATGAAGGGGACGTTGCGTGCTCGGTGGTTCGCCGCGTGGCGCTGCCGGATTCCTTCTATGCACTGGACGGATTATTCGAAACATTTCTCACGGTGCTGGACGCTTTTGGCGCGTTCCCCGCCATGATCGATCGTGAGTTGCAGCGCTTCCTGCCGTTCCTGGCCACAACGAAAATTCTGATGGCGGCGGTGCAATCAGGTATTGGTCGCGAAACGGCACATGAAGCGATCAAGGAACACGCGGTGGCCACCGCACTTCGCATGCGAGAAACACCGGACGCGGAGAACAATCTGCTTGAGCAGTTAGCGCGGGATGAGCGACTGAATTTTGATCTCGAGACATTGGAATCTTTGTTGGCGCAGCCCATAGAGTTCACCGGAGCGGCCCAGGATCAAGTGCGTCAATTGGCCGAGCGCGTGGAAGTAATAACTACCACCTATTCAGAAGCAGCAACCTATTCGCCGAACGGAATCCTGTGAACACAACGTACGACCTGCCCGAGGGCTACGAACATGTCTATTCGGGCAAGGTGCGTGATATTTACCGCAACTCCCAAGGCCGTTTCCTGCTGATCACCAGTGATCGAATCTCGGCGTATGACTGGGTGCTTCCCACGGAGATACCCGATAAAGGCAAGATTCTCAACGGAATTTCCCAATGGTGGTTCGCCCAGCTGGAAGGCCTGGTACACAACCACACCACCACCTCGAAGGTCCCGAAGTCGGTGGAAGGTCGGGCCGTTGTGTGCGAGCCCCTCGACATGTTTCCAGTGGAGTGCGTGGTGCGCGGTTATTTGGCCGGATCGGGTTATGCCGACTACCTGCGTGATCGCAAAATCTGTGGCCAGGGTTTACCGCCGGGGTTGAAAGACGGTGCGCTGCTGCCCAAACCTTTGTTCACCCCAGCAACCAAAGCGGCCGCGGGTGATCATGATGTAAATATCACCTACGACGAAGTAATTGTTGAACTCGGACAAGAGGAAGCGCAGGAACTCAAGC
>JAIOWY010000045.1:0-12250 GCA_021741845.1 Candidatus Nanopelagicales bacterium | reverse complement strand
CCCACAACAACAGTGCGGAAAACAGCGCAACTCCCGAGGTGAACCAACCCAACCGCGCCACACTGACATTGGGTAGTTCCTCACGGAACACGGTCATGAGGACGGCGCCACCGAGAAATGCGGTAGGAATGGCAACAAAGAGTTCATTCGGTGGTGGCGCAATATAGGACAACGCGAGACCCCCAAAGAGGAAAGCGCTTAACACCCATCTGTCCTCACGCCGGAAGTGATTCGGGTGCGCCCGCGCTAGACCGCGATCAGACAAAATGAAATGCAGTGACATGACAATGGCGAACAAAATCGCAAAGTCCGCACCGAGTTCAATACGGTCTGGGTTGGTGTAGGAAAAGATCAGACTCAAGACACCGACCATGATCAGGTTGGTTCTGTAGAGGGTTACTGAACCCTCTTTGCTTTCTGTTGCCTTGGCATCAAAGGCATAGAAAACCACTAAGCCAAGTAGCGCGACCAGGAAGAGTGCCGACTGCACAAAAAGATCGGGAATCGCGTCGGGAATGTCTATGCCGGAGAAGGCCAACTCACCGTCAGCCAACTCAGGGAGCATGTGCACAAATACATAAGCAACAGCCACGCCGCCAGAGAAGGAAGCAACAGCGTCTTGGCGCGACGGCGTCTTATTCAGCAGTTGGCTGTCCAGAATTGATGGAGCAAAGACGTGAGTCAATGCCAAAAACAAGGTCAGCGCAATGGCCAACATCCACACACTGGCAGATGTCGTGAGGTCCATGGTCACAGACTAGGACACGCTCAGGTTCTTATTTTGAAATCCTCCAGAAGGCGGCGAGCAATAATCATTTTCTGAATATCGGCAGTGCCTTCACCGATCATGAGCATGGGTGCCTCGCGGTAGAGCCGCTCAATTTCATATTCCTTGGAATAGCCGTAACCACCGTGAATCCGGAAGGAGTCCTCCACGACCTCTTTGCAGTACTCACTGGCTAAGTATTTGGCCATACCGGCTTCGAGGTCGTTACGTGCCCCACTGTCCTTGAGGCGAGCAGCCATGATCATCATTTGATGCGCCGCTTCCACCTTGGTTGCCATGTCTGCCAATCGGAAAGCGACCGCCTGGTGCTCTGCAATGGCTTTGCCAAATGTGGTGCGTAACTGGGCGTATTCGACACCGAGCTCAAATGCGCGCATGGCTAGGCCACAGGCCCGGGCCGCTACGTTGACGCGACCAACTTCGACACCGTCCATCATTTGATAGAAGCCCTTGCCAGGAACCCCACCCAGCAAGTCCTGATCTGAGAGCACCACGCCGTCCATGATCATTTCGGTGGTGTCCACACCTTTGTAACCCATTTTGTCGATCTTGCCCGGAATGGTGAGACCGGGACGAACCTCACCAAATCCCGCGGGCTTCTCGATCAAGAAGGTAGACATTTTCTTGTACACGCTGGCATCAGGATCGGCATCTTGGTCGGTGCGCACCAGGGTTGCCACGAGCGTGGAGGAGCCACCATTGGTCAGCCACATTTTCTGACCATTGAGCACGTAGGTATCCCCCTCCTTCACCGCCTTGGACGTGATGGCGGCAACGTCAGAGCCGCAGCCCGGCTCACTCATGCTGAATGCACCACGCACCTCACCGGTTGCCATGCGTGGGAGGTACTTCTCCTTTTGCTCCTGGGTGCCGTGGTGCATGATCATGTAGGCCACAATGAAATGGGTATTGATCACCCCACTGACACTCATCCAGCCGCGGGCAATTTCCTCCACGACCAGCGCGTATGTGAGTAGTGATTCACCCAGTCCACCGAATTCTTCAGGGATCATGAGGCCGAAGACACCCAGCTCTTTGAGGCCGTCGACAATCTCCTGCGGGTACTCGTCAGCATGCTCCAACTGGTTTGCAACAGGAATAATTTCCTTGTTCACAAAATCATGAACCGCAGCCAGAATCTCCCGCTGAATATCATTCAGACCTTCAGTTTGCGCTAGACGCCCCATGACTCCCCTACTCCGGTGCTGTGAATGTTTGTGTGCGCTGCATGCCGGCGGCCCGACCTTTACCCGACACGACAAGTGCCATTTTCCGAGATGCTTCGTCGATCATTTCGTCTCCCAGCATGGCCGCACCTTTAGCGCCACCTGCTGCTGACGTGTAGTAGTTGTAGGCGTCGAGAATCATTTCGGCGTGGTCGTAATCCTCTTGCCTGGGTGAATACAACTCGTTGGCTGCATCAATCTGGCCCGGGTGCAATACCCACTTGCCGTCAAATCCCAGGGCGGCAGAGCGACCCGCCACGCGCCGGAATCCGTCCACGTCTTTGATCTGGAGGTAGGGACCGTCAATTGCCAGCTTGTCGAATGCGCGTGCCGCCATCAAGATGCGCATCAATATGTAGTGGTAGGCGTCCCCGGTGTCGTATCCCGGTGGCTGCTCGCCAACAACCAGTGACTTCATGTTGATGCTGGCCATAAAGTCAGCCGGTCCGAAAATAATTGTTTCCACCCGAGGACTCGCTTGGGCAATAGCGTCAACGTTGATCAGGCCCAGGGCATTTTCAATTTGGGCCTCTATACCGATACGACCCACCTCGAGGCCATTGGATTTTTCCACCTGGGTGAGCAGGAGATCCAAGGCAACAACCTGGTCCGCCGTTTGCACCTTGGGCAGCATGATGCAGTCCAGATTGGCACCGGCTTCACCGACCACCTCAATAACGTCCGCGTAGGTCCATTCCGTGGTCCAGTCATTTACCCGGACCGTGCGCACCTTGTCCTCGTACCCACCTTCATTGAGCGCAGCGACAATGTTCTTTCTCGCCTGCGGCTTGGCCAGGGGGGCGACGGCGTCTTCAATGTCCATAAAGACTTGATCCACCTGGAGGCCACGAGCCTTGTCCAGCATTTTTTCGCTGCTCCCAGGAACAGCGAGATTGGACCGGCGGGCGCGAACGGGACGTGGTTGGGCAGGGGTCGCATAAGCCATGTTCGAATGGTATCGACAGCCGCGCCGGAGCGCCCCCGGGAAGGAATTCATGTGGGGCAGGTCACCCTATGCTCGCCCTGTGGACCAGAGAATTCAACGTGCCCGACTGGCCACCATCTACCTGTTCTTTGCCAATGGGATCGCCTTGAGTGCGCTCACCCCGCGCCTTGCCGATTTGCAAGGTCAACTCTCCATGAGCGATATCACCGTGGGCCTGGTGCTCGGTGCCGGCGCCGCCGGTGGACTTATCTTTGGCCCCTTCGCGGCTCTCGCCATGAAGCGGTGGGGCAGCGGACCTTTTTCCATGTTCTCGCTCCTGATCATGCTTCCACTGCTCCCGCTGGTGGGTGTGGCACCCACCGCACTGGCCTTGGGCGCGGTGATTTTCGCCATTGGCGCCGTCGATTCGGTGATGGACGCGGCCCAAAATGCCCATGGACTGGAAGTCCAGCGCGTGTATCAGCGTTCCATTATTAACAACATGCACGCGTTCTGGGCATTGGGAACAGTCGTGGGCGCCCTCGTTGGTGCCATTACGTTGGCGCTCGACTTCTCCCTCGCCTGGACGCTGCTCGGCGTTGCCGTCGCCGGGCTTCTGGGCATGCTGGTGACATTCCGGTGGGTCCTGCCACGAGCCGTCACCGAGGTGAGCGACGCATCCGCGGAGGCGGAGTTCGTTGAGGAAATCGCGGTGGACCACCTGACCGGGATCGATCCTGGGTCTGTGCCCACCACCGGCACACTCCGCGGGTGGTCAATCGCTGGCCCCACAGCTGTGCCACTTCTTGCCATTGGCCTTCTGATCTTGCTCGCTGTTGTGGTCGAAGATGTCCCCCAACGTTGGAGTTCGATTTATCTGACCGACATTGGAACCGCCGCTAGCAATGTGGGCTTTGGCGTGGTGGGATTCACTATCTCACTCACCCTGGGTCGTTTCCTCGGTGATTCATTTGTCAATCGGTTTGGTGAGCGCCGTGTTGCGCAAGTCAGCATGTCGGTTGTCGCCGTGGTCTTGGCTGCTGCACTTGTTGCCGGTAGCGGAATCGGATTTATTGTCGCCTGTGCGGTCGTGGGCTTTGGCGTGGCGACACTCTTCCCGGCAGCCATGCATGCCGCCACATACATCCCTGGCATCAGTGCAACAAACGCCATTACCGCCGTGAGTTGGATGTCGCGTGCCGGATTTGTATTTGCGCCCGTGCTGGTGGGGATTATTTCCGAGGAGCTCGGGCCAGGGTGGGGAATTGGGCTAGCCGTCATTGCTGCCGTAATAATCATTCCGCTGGCACGTTTCCTCAGAACAAACACTGATTCGCGCACATGAATCGGTAGCTAGATCGGGGACGTCTCCAATGGTTCTTTGATGCGGGAACTTGATCGAATAACAATCACAATGCCCAATAAAATCAAGGCTGCTGCAGGGTAAATAGCCGGTGGAGGGGTTTGCCCCAGCCAGATTGCCGCCACAATTGCCGCACCAGGCATCTCCAGCAAAATGGTGAGCGAAACAAATGTTGCTGATGAGCGGGCGAGCACCTTGTTCATCAATGTGTGACCAAGTAATTGTGCACCGAGTGTGATCGCCAGAATCATGAGCCAGGCCTGGGCGCTAAATCCCACGAGCTCCTGTTGGAAAATCGCCAAGAGTGGGAGCACGGTGACGGCCGCGACACCATACAGAAGGAAGGTCATGGTGGCTGTGGACACCGTTTGTCGTACCCGTTCACCCACGGAGACATAGGCGGCGGCGAGTACCGCTCCGGCCAGTGCCAACAGGTCGCCAATCAGGTGACGTGAATCCAGTTGCACGTCTACCCCAGTCAAGAAGATCACACCGGCCAACGCAATAAAAATGCCCAACCAGGCAGCCGGTGGGATACGCACTCCACGTGCACGCGCAATAAATGCCGCCCAAATCGGCTGCGTGGCAACGAGAGCGGTGGACGCGGCGACGGATGTAAATGCCAGTGACGGGATCCAGGTGGCAAAGTGCAACCCCAGAAACACACCGGCGATCGCAATAAGCCGGAGTTCACGTTTGGTTAAAGCACCAATGGACCGTCTATCGCGGAGCACCACCCACAGTCCAGTTAATCCGCTGCCGATCAGACAGCGCCAAAATGCAATGGCTAAAACGGGAGCTGCGGTCGCGGCAATAAATGGCCCGCTCAGGGCAATAAAGATCACGGCGACGCCCAGCGCCAACAGATCCCCAGCCGGTGGGGGTCGGAGCGAATCGGTCGTGACGGGTTGTGCCATAAGGCGAAGCCTGCCCTAACACCGTTGCGGGCTGCGGTGGGGACACCTCTGGAGGCGGTAACCTTCACGGGTGAACACCCACGCCCGAGTTTTCCTCGCCCACGTGAACGGGCTGGGTGTCTTTGACCCCATGGGCGACCAAGTGGGCAAGGTCCGGGATGCCACCATGGTGCTGCGAACCGGCGCCAACCCGCCGCGGCTCACCGGATTGGTGGTAGAGGTTCCGCCCCGCCGACGCATTTTTGTCCCCATGACCAAAATTACGGCCATTGATTCCGGCCAAATTATTGTGACGGGGACGGTCAACCTCCGACGATTTGAACAACGACGTAATGAAACACTTGTAACCGCCGAACTCCTGGACAGAACCGTCACCATGCTTGGCACTGACGAAAAAGTCACCATTGAAGACGTCGGCGTTGAACAAACACGCAGTCGCGAATGGCTCGTGGATAAATTATTTGTCCGCCGAGCACCAACGGGATTCCGTCGACGTAGCGAAAAAATGATTGTGGACTGGAATTCCGTGACCGGCTTGTCACTGCCCAACCAGGATCAGCCCGCGGAACAACTCCTAGCGACCATGGACTTACTGCGTCCAGCGGATGTTGCTGCCATGCTGCACGAGTTAACTCCCAAACGCCGGCTGGAGATTGCCCGCGAATTAGACGACCAGCGTTTGGCTGACGTCCTCGAGGAATTACCCGATCAGGATCAAATTGAGATTTTAGAAACACTGGAAGCAGAACGCGCGGCAGACGTCCTCGAGGAAATGGACCCGGACGACGCTGCCGACTTGATCTCCGAGTTGCCACCCGAACGCGCAGAGGACTTACTCGAGCGCATGGAGCCTGACGAAGCAGAGGATATCCGCCGTCTTTTGACTTACGACGATTTCTCCGCGGGCGGCATGATGACAAGTGAGCCCATTGTCTTGGCGCCGGATGAAACCGTGGCGGACGCACTTGCGCGTATTCGCAATCCAGAACTCTCCCCAGCATTGGCCTCCCAGGTCTACGTGTGCAGAACTCCGACAGAGACACCGACCGGTAAGTACCTGGGAGTGTGCCACTTCCAGCGGTTACTGCGGGAACCGCCGTCCTCACTGGTGTCCTCCATCATTGACACCTCCCTGGAACCCATGCGACCGGACACCCCCCTCTCTGATCTGACTCGCAGCTTTGCCGCCTACAACTTGGTGGCGTTACCCGTTGTTGACGACAATGGCTCGCTCGTTGGCGCCGTGACCTTCGATGACCTTGTTGACCACATGCTCCCCGAGGGGTGGCGAGAACATGGCTGAGTCCACCTCCCCCCGCAGCACTCGGAGCACTCGAAACTCCGGTGCGCGGCTCGATCAACCACTGGACCGGAGTCGCACCCGACGCCCCAGTTACGACCCGGAGAAATTTGGTCGCCTCTCCGAACGTGTTGCCCGACATATTGGATCGTGGGTATTCATTGCCTGGATGACCGTGGTCGTGGTCGCGTGGGTTTCATGGAATGTTTTTGCCCCCGAGCAGTGGAAACCCGATGCCTACCCGTTTATTTTCTTAACTTTGCTGCTGTCCTTACAGGCGTCCTATGCCGCTCCATTGATCCTGTTGGCACAAAACCGACAGATGGATCGTGACCGTGTGCAATTCCAAGAGGATCGCAGCCGTAATGAACGCATTTTGGCGGACAGTGATTACCTTGCACGGGAGATTGCCGGACTGCGCACCGCCATGGGAGAGGTCGCGACACGAGACTTTCTCCGTGGCGAACTTCGCGATTTGCTCGACGACATTAATCAACGGCTCGCGCGCTTGGAAGCATCAGGCGACCAAACACCTGACGCAGATGCTGAGGACAACAGCCCCCGATAGCATCGGCACATGGCTTTTAATCGCTCACAGTCCAACGACTCATCCGTCTCCATTGATGCAGTGAATGCAGCACTTGACACCGTCAATGATCCAGAGATCAACCGACCGATCACTGAGATCGGCATGGTGCGAAATGTTGATATCCGTAAAGGAGGCGTGGTTGAGGTAGGTGTTTTCCTCACTGTGTCTGGTTGTCCCATGAAAACCACCATTATTGAACGCGTTACTGACGCGGTCATGAAGGTGGACGGCGTGACAAAAGTCAGTGTTGAGCTCGACGTGATGAATGACGAACAGCGCGCAAAAATGAAAGAGGTTCTGCGGGCTGGCCGCCCGGAGAAAGAGAACCCCTTTACCAAGCCCGGATCACTCACCAAGATCTACGCGATTGCATCCGGCAAGGGTGGAGTGGGGAAATCCTCCGTCACAGCCAATATCGCCGTTGCCCTGGCCACCAAGGGTTACACCGTGGGATTACTGGACGCGGACGTGTACGGCCACTCCATCCCACGGATCCTCAATGCAATGGCTCCTCCGACCATGGTGGAAGGCATGATCATGCCGCCCCAGGGTTACGGGGTGCGGGTGATCTCCATGCTGCCGTTTAAGCCAGGCGGCATTGAGCAGCCCGTGGCGTTCCGCGGACCCATGCTGCACCGGGCACTCGAACAATTCCTCTCGGATGTTTGGTGGGGTGACTTGGATTATTTGCTCTTGGACTTACCCCCCGGCACCGGCGATATTGCCTTGTCTACCGCACAGCTACTCCCGCATGCCGAAATAGTTGTGGTGACCACACCGCAACTGGGTGCAGCGGACGTTGCTATTCGCGCCGGCACCCTGGCCACGCAAACCAATCAGCGGGTATCGGGGGTTATTGAGAACATGAGTTCTTTCCCCTGCCCCCACTGTGGTGAGCCCCTGGATCTATTTGGTGCCGGTGGTGGCCAACTTGTTGCCGACGGACTCAGTAAAGCGTTCGGCTCGGAGATTCCTCTGTTGGGCAAGATCCCCTTTGATGTTCGTTTGCGCGAAGGTGGGGACAGCGGCGAACCCTTGGTCGCGGCATTCCCCGAGTCGCCGGCCGGAGCAGCGATCATTGGTATAGCTGAGTCGTTAGCGACTAAACCACGCGGATTAGCGGGCATGTCCTTGAACATTTCCCCGGCCGGACGGTAACTCGCTGGCGGAAAACCCGGTGTCGAACTAGGTCGCGTCCGGATCGAAACTGGGTGCTTTCTTGGTTTCGGCGCTGTCCTGCGGCGTGTCCTCGTCAGGATCTTCGGTGAATAGCGAGCTGGCCAACTTGCGCGGGTGATAATCCGACAGGCTCTTAACGGAGTCCATGGTTTCTTTGAAGTCCACGCCAGCGGAATCAGCTAAGTCCTTGCGGGCGGTCACTGCCATACCGCGAATCTGCTTGAGCCACTTCGATGCATCCGCCGCTGCCCGCGGTAATTTCTCCGGGCCGAACACCAGCAGACCGATTACCCCTAGAGCAATCAACTCGCCGATGCCAATATCAAACACATACCTAGGTTACGCCTGCGCGCCGGTGCCCGCGGATCTGGTGCGCGATCACCGCCATTGTGCGGTGATTAGCCCAGTTCCGTGGACGAGCCCAGCACGAGCGTGATTACCTGCTGTTGACCCTTGCGATCCACATTCAACTGCACACTCTCCCCCGGTGCATAACTGCGAATTGCGACAACCAGTTCGGTGGAGTCAGCCACCTGACGCCCATTCAACGCCGTGATGATGTCCCCAGCGCGAATGCCGGCAGCCTCAGCTGGACCGCCGGGTGTTAACTCACCCACTTCGGCGCCTTCACCCGTGTACGCCGTGTTCAGCACCACACCAATGATCGGTGTGTTCGAATCGCCGGTGGCAATTATTTCCTCGGCGATCCGCTTGGCACTGTTGATCGGAATGGCGAAGCCCAAGCCAATGGACCCGGCCTCTGCCGTTGCCGACCCAGCCAAGGTGGCAATAGCCGAGTTCACTCCAATCACTCGCCCAGCGTTGTCCAGCAAAGGACCACCGGAGTTACCCGGGTTAATGGCCGCATCTGTCTGGATAGCGTTGATAAACGCTAGGTCACCACTGCCACCCGCTGTCACGGGTCGGTTGAGTGAACTAATAATCCCGGCCGTGACCGTACCGTTCAATCCCAGCGGCGCGCCGATAGCGATAACGGTTTCACCGACCTTGACCTGATCCGAATTCCCCAGGACAGCGGTTGGAAGATTATTAGCATCAACTTTGAGTACGGCTAAGTCGTAGGAAGTATTTCGACCAACAATGGTGGCTTTTGCTTTTTCTCCGTTCTCAAAAACAACGGTGAGTTCACCACCGTCGGTGGCCGGTGCGGCAACGTGGTTATTGGTCAAGATGTACCCGTTGGATTGAACAATGAATCCTGAACCGCTGCCCGAGTCATTTCCGGCTTCAATCAAGATGGACACGACACTCGGCAAGACAGCGGCAGCAATGTCGGAAATGGTGGCAATCTCGCTCGCCGCAGCATCACTCACCTGGGGCAGCTCAATGGTGGTGGGGGATTCGGTCGCCGTGGAATCAATGGACCGGCCAAGCACGTAACCGCCTAACCCGGCGACCGCACCCACTATCAATGCGGTGACGGCAGCCACGACCACGGTTCCCCAGGTGCTCAGCCCCGAACGTTGGTGCGCCGCGGGCTGGGTCACCACCGGTGGAGCCACCACTGAGACGGGAACCGGGTTGCTGGGGATCTGGTTGCTGGGGATCTGGTTGCTGGGGATCTGGTTGCTGGGCGCGGCCACTACCGGCAGCGGCCCGGTGTTGTCGAGGTCGCCGGTGTTGTCGGTGGTCATGAACTAGCCCCTCGCCTTGTGAGCGCCGAATCACGGTGACAATCGAACCGTTGCGCGCCCCCACATGGTACCGGTTGACACCACTAGGCTTACACGAGCAATCTGGGTAGCTGAGGAAGTCAGCACCATGAGCACTTACCTGAATGGAGTCACCTATGGGATCGTCCATTTCCCCGACTGACGTCGAGTACGCGGAGTCCTTTCTTGATGATCTAGATCGTGACCAACCCAGTCTGATGCGCGAGGCCCATGACCGTGCCCGTGACCTGGGCATTAGTTGCTTCAGCAATCAGAGCTCCTCGTTGATTGAATTGCTCACCGCGTCGATCCAGGCGCAAGCGGTGATCGAAATTGGCACCGGCGTGGGCGTGTCCGGAGCGGCCATTTTGGCTGGCATGACACCCGGTGGTGTCCTGACCAGCATTGACCTGGAAGCGGAATACCAACGCTATGCACGGGAACTCTTTGAGTCATTGGGTTATCCGCATCAGCGCACGCGATTAATTGCCGGACGCGCGCTTGATGTGCTTCCGCGGTTCTCCGACGGGGCCTACGACTTGATCGTGGTCGACTCCGATCCATCTGAATTCCCCGCGATTTTGAATCAAGCGAAACGACTCTTGCGCATTGGCGGTCTCGTTGTGTTCAATTCCGTCTTCGAAGCGGGGATAGCGGACCCGTCCGTCAGGGACTACGAAGCTATTGCCGTGCGCGATTGCGCGACCGCTTTGCGCCATGACGACGATTGGTTGCCCGCCCTGCTGACCGTGGGACAGGGCCTCTTGCTCGGCTCCCTGCGTTCCCGGAGCTAGACCTCCCGGATATGCAGCGATCCTGCCCTACGGGCAGGATCGGTACGGGAGCGGTGAAGATTTGGTGGGTTGAGGTTAGGCAAAGACCTCGAGTAGTTTCTGGCCTAATTCCTTGGCTTCGTCGGCTTTGAGCTCGACGACCAGTCGACCGCCTCCTTCGAGGGGTACCCGCATGACGTAGCTGCGGCCTTCCTTGGTGACCTCCATTGGTCCGTCGCCGGTTCGTGGCTTCATCGCGGCCATAAAGCGTCCCCTTTCAGCCTGTTGGTGCGGCACCGTGTGCGCCCTGATGCGCCGAGGCGCAGACCGCTATTATTCCGCAACGGGTTGAGCCCCCAAGCGCCACCCTCACTTTGGCCGGGCATCAGCGGGAAAACTCCCCCCGCGTGGGAATCTCACCCCGTTCCACGGCGGCCTTGAATCGGGTCAGGGACTTCTTCACTCCTGCCACCAGGGGCCACTTGCCCAGGGGCCATCCGGCCGCTCCCGCGACCCCCAGGGGCAACTCAAAGTCTTCACTCCAGAGGAATCGGGACCGATTTCCGGGCAAGGCGACCACTTCCATGGTGCCGGTACCCCGAACAAGGCGGCCGGTGTGCAGCACGTCAACGCGGTAGGGAGGGTCCCAATGGGTAATGGTCATGGTGTCCCAGAATCCGACCGGACCCACCCCGGTCCATCCGGCAATTTCTGAGCCCACACTGCGCCCGTCGCCGCGACGCAATTCCACCCGGGTCCCGAGCATCCAGCGGTGCTGTTCCGTCCACTCACTGAAGGCATCAAAAACTCGATCGACCGGGGCATCAATGCTGACATCGAGGGCAAGGTGTCGGGTTCGGGGTGTCATCGGGACTTCTTTTCCAATTCGGCGATGGTGGCTTCCAAGGCAGCAATAGTGGAGTCCACTTCGTCCATGCGATAACCGCGCAGGGTGACGTCGAACTGCGGCTCGGGACGGTTGTCCCCCACCGTGGGTACCCCCATATCCGGGGCCCAGCGGCCCATAATCACCGCGAAGAGCGCCGCGAGTACGGCAATGGCGAGCACAACAAATAAGAAGGTCACTCCCCTAGTTCACCATGGATCGATGGAACGCACATCACGTGTGCTATGGTTAGTTGATTGTTCAACTACTTTATTTAGCGAAAGGTACGTTTATGTCTGACCTGTCCACCACCACCGGCACCTGGACCATTGATCCAGCCCACACCACGATCGGCTTCTCTGCCCGTCACGCCATGATCGCCAAAGTTCGCGGTGCATTCACTGAGTTCACCGGCTCCCTCACCCTCGACGGCACCGACCCCGCGGAATCATCTGCTGAGCTCACCGTGCTGACCGCTTCTATCGACACGGGCAATGCCGACCGTGACGGCCACCTCAAGAGCCCCGACTTCCTTGACGTGGAAAGTTTCCCCACCCTGACCTTTGTCTCAACCTCGGTCACCGGAGACGGAACATCTTTTGTTGTGACCGGTGATCTGACCATTCATGGGG
>JAIOWY010000044.1:0-12451 GCA_021741845.1 Candidatus Nanopelagicales bacterium | reverse complement strand
CGCCGTCA
Source organism: Candidatus Nanopelagicales bacterium (assembly GCA_021741845.1). GTDB lineage: Bacteria > Actinomycetota > Actinomycetes > S36-B12 > S36-B12 > UBA4592. Next base: position 12,443 of record JAIOWY010000044.1, on the reverse strand, counting down.
GGCGGAGAGGGAGCACCGCTCCATGCAGGAAGTAGTGCGGCTCGCTGTGCTCGATCGAATCAGCGCATCAGAGCGAACTGCCCTCATGCGGGATATTGCAGACGAAATTATGGAACGGGATGCCGAGGCACTTCGTCGCTTAGCGGAGTAGTTAGCGCGCCATGCGTTACTTACAGATAGAAGATGCCCTTGTTCTGGCCGAGCGCATGGGCCTGGTCGCTCGCGACGTGGGTTTACTGGCATCCGCTGTGGGGCGTCCAGGGGCGAGTGCATTTGGTGAGGAGATCTACCCGACCCTGCACCACAAAATAGCGTCGCTCATTCACGGCATCAATCGCAATCACCCCATGGTGGATGGCAACAAACGGTTGAGCTGGATGTGCGCGGTCGCCTTTGCCCGGATCAACTACTTCGATCTTCGTGGCTCACAGGATGAGATCTACGACATGGTGATAGGTGTTGCAGAAGGGAATACTGATGTGCCGGAACTTTCCGGTTGGGTTGAGTCCCACCTACATGCTCGTGTGTAGGCGTGCGGTGTCAGGCGCGCGTTGTCAGGCGCGTTGTCAGCCCCGAGCTCGCCACCTTTGCCAATGAATTGAACTGGGCGATAGTCCCGTAGGCTAGGGCTGTGCCACGCGGTGATGGTCGGCTGACCCACGATCTGCTCTCGAACGACAAAGGACCGCAGGATGCCTGCGGGGTCTTTGGTGTCTGGGCTCCCGGCGAGGAAGTTTCCAAACTCACGTACTTTGGTCTGTACGCGTTGCAGCATCGCGGGCAGGAGTCCGCGGGCATGGCGGTCAGTGACGGATCCCGCATTGTTGTCTACAAGGACATGGGCCTGGTGTCACAGGTGTTCAATGAAGGTGCGCTGGAGTCACTGCATGGATACGTCGCGATCGGTCACACGCGGTACTCCACAACAGGTGCCAGCATTTGGGAGAACGCGCAACCAACGTTCCGAACAACAGCAACCGGTCACTTGGCACTCGGTCACAATGGCAATCTGACAAACACTGCAGAGTTGCGCAAGCGCATTGTCGAGTTGCAGGAGGCGTCCGGTGAACTCCCCTTGCACGGTGGCATGGATGCAACAACGGACACAGAGATTTTGACCGCCCTGTTAGCCGCGCACCCAGACCTGTCCTTGGAAGCGGCGGCCATGCAGGAACTCCCCCGCGTCAAGGGTGCTTTTTCCCTGGTGTTTATGGACGACACCACGCTCTATGCCGCACGCGACCCGCAGGGAATTCGCCCCTTGGTCTTGGGTCGGTTGGAGAGTGGTTGGGTTGTTGCCAGCGAATCAGCGGCGCTAGACATTGTCGGCGCATCGGTTGTTCGCGAGGTGGAGCAGGGTGAGCTGATTGTCATTGACGCAGAAGGTTTACGATCGCACCGATTCGCGGATCCCGCACCCAAGGGTTGTCTTTTTGAGTATGTGTATCTAGCGCGACCTGATACCTCCATTGCCGGGAGAAGTGTGCACGCGGCCCGCGTTGATATTGGCCGCCAGTTGGCGCGTGAACATCCTGTGGAAGCGGACCTTGTTATTCCGGTCCCGGAGTCCGGTCGCTACGCGGCAATTGGCTATGCCCAGGAAGCGGGAATTCCCTTCGCTGAAGGCCTGGTCAAAAACTCGTATGTTGGCCGCACCTTCATTCAACCTTCCCAGACAATCAGGCAGCTCGGTATTCGTCTGAAGCTCAACCCACTGAAAGAAGTGATCGCTGGGCAGCGCCTAGTGGTCGTGGACGACTCCATTGTTCGCGGCAACACCCAGCGTGCACTGGTGCGCATGCTGCGCGAAGCCGGCGCCAAGGAAGTGCACGTTCGAATCTCCAGCCCACCGGTGAAGTGGCCGTGTTTCTACGGCATTGACTTTGCCTCCCGGGCAGAGTTAATTGCTAATGGATTAACCGTGCCGGAAATTTGCGCGTCGATCGGGGCGGACTCACTCGCCTTTGTGGAACTTGATGCACTGATTGAAACAACCCATGTGCCCAAGCAGGATCTGTGTCGCGCGTGCTTTGACGGTGTGTACCCGGTGGAACTGTCCGAGGAGCACAAGGTGAATCTGCAGGTGCTCGACGGAATTGAACGCCGGGTGGGCAAGGAAGACCATCTGCACATTGACCCCCTGGCCACCGACGCGCTTAACCGCCCATAACGATCATGGTCACGCCATCTAGCACCTATGCCGCCGCGGGAGTGGATGTTGAATCCGGCGAGCGTGCCGTCGAGTTAATGCGCGCATCCATTGCCGCCAGCACTCGCCCCGAGGTGGTGGGCGACTTTGGTGGGTTTGCCGGACTGTTCGACATATCCGCGGCCAAGGGCATGACTCGACCATTACTGGCAACATCCACCGACGGTGTGGGAACCAAGATTGCGGTGGCGCGTGCCCTCGATATTCACCACACGGTCGGGCTCGACTTGGTGGCCATGGTCGTGGACGACCTGGTGGTCTGCGGTGCCGAGCCGTTGTTCATGACGGATTACATTGCCGTGGGTTCGGTCAATCCCGAGCGGGTGGCGAGCATTGTCGCCGGCATTGCACGAGGGTGTGAACTAGCGGGGTGCTCGTTGGTAGGTGGTGAAACCGCCGAGCATCCGGGGCTCATGGCACCGGACGAGTACGACATTGCCGGGGCGGGTACCGGGATTGTTGACGCTGACGCACTTCGTGGTCCTGATCGTGTGCGCGTGGGTGACGTGGTTATTGCCATGGGTTCCAGTGGGCTGCATTCCAATGGATATTCCCTTGCCCGTCACGTACTTCTCGGTGAAGGCAAACTGGGTCTCCATGCACATGTCGATGAACTGGGTCGAACCGTCGGTGAGGAACTACTCGAGCCCACGCACATTTATGCCCAGGACTGTTTAGCACTTATGCACGCTGCGGAGGTGCACGCATTTAGTCATGTCACCGGCGGCGGAATAGCAGCAAACCTTGCTCGCGTACTTCCCGAGCACGTTGCCGTTGACATTTACCGGCCCACGTGGTCTCCCGCCGCGATCTTTGAACTCATTCAACGTGAAGGGTCGGTGCCGCGGGCGGATGCGGAGAAAACTTTCAACATGGGAATCGGCATGTTCGCTGTTGTTCCCGAGGATCACGTAGACCAAGCACTCACCGAGTTAGCCGCACGGGATCTGGACGCTTGGGTATGCGGCGCTGTGCGGGAACGTAATGCAGGGGAAACCGGTGATTCGCCAGCCAAAGGTGGCGGTGGTGGAGCGGTCAGCTTGCTGGGGAGTTACGCGGACTCGTCTTCTTCCGAGTCGTAGTACTTCGCATAGGGATCCTCCGCATAGGGGTCCTGTGTGTATGGATCCTCAGATTCCTCGACCTCGTCGAGGGCAGGTGCGGTCGCGGGTTGACCACTGAGTTCTGCCTGCAGGCGATCGAAATCCGTCTGCGGGCCGCCGTACTTCAACGCACGTGCGACTTTTGTTTGCTTAGCCTTAGCTCGGCCGCGCCCCATGGCTCGACCCCCTCTTCCAAGTAACCCCGGCGATGCCGGTAATGCATGGACTGGTTGATTCCGGACTGGTGGATCCCGGACTGGTGGAACTCTGTTGTGCTTAGTCCGTGGGGGCGCCTTCTGCCCGCCACCGGGTGATACTACCTGCTCGGGTTTTTTCCAGCAGAGGTACTAACCGATCTGGGGACAAAATCGAGTAAATCCCTCAGGAAGCCGCGGCAATTCGGGCCCACGCCTCGGCCTCAGCAGCCGCCACCGGCGTGATTCCCTCACGAGCGGCTCGCTCCAGGACGGTGGTCGTGGTGTCAAAGACCCCCATGACCTTGGCCCGGGCTCGGTCCACGTCCGCTCCCACCAATTCCTCCGCCACCTGGATCACCCCACCGCAGTTGACCAGGAAATCAGGGGCATAGAGAATTCCACGCTCAGCCAAAATGTCGCCGACCTCCGGGCTGGCCAGCTGGTTATTCGCACCCCCACACACCATGGACACGGTGACCTCTCGAGCCAACTCGGGAGTCACGAATCCACCCATGGCATTAGGGGAGAGGACATCGGGTTGCCGAGCGAGTAACTCAGCGACACTGTCCACAAACTCCACTCCGGGAACGGTGGCGGTGACTTCCGCACGGACTGACGCCACCGGGTCCATGGCCACCACCCGCGCACCTTCCTCGGTGACCAAGTGGTTGATGAGGCGACCACCGACTTTCCCAGCACCCACGACCGCCACGAGACGGTCCTGCAGCGACGGTGTTCCATACGTGAATTGCGCAGCAGCTTTCATTCCTTGCCAAATACCCAGTGCGGTCAAAATGCCCGAGTCACCGACCCCACCGTTGTCCGGTGAGCGACCGGTCACCCAGCGACTGCGTTCACCGACGGTGTCCATGTCCGCGACCTGCATGCCGACATCGCCCGCCGTCACGTACTTTCCACCCAGGGATTCGATCAGGTCACCGTAGGCCAGCAGCTGTTCGCGTGATTTCTTGTGCGGATCACCCAGGATCACCGCTTTGCCGCCACCATGGGGCAGACCGGCTAAGGAATTCTTCAGCGACATGGCGCGGGCCAGTCGCAGGGCATCGGAATAGGCCGCGGCCTGAGGATCGGGGGAGTCGGCGTAGAGCGACATTCTGGTGCCACCCAGCGCGGGACCCAGGGCGGTGGAATGGATGGCAATGACCGCCTGAACCCCCGTGTCTCGGTCCTGTGCCACCACGACTTCCTCGTGACCGTTGAACTCGGACCAGGGGTTCACATTCGGATGCGTCATCCCCCCAGCGTAGAGGTCGGGTCAGGAAATCTGGACTGGGCGATCTGGGCCGGCTCCGGTGCCATCTGGGTTGCGGATTTACCAAAGCCCAATACCGTTGGACACCAGGGTTTAGGTTTCATGATCAGATCAGATCAGATCAGGTCAGGTCAGGTCAGATCTGATCGGGCCGACGGCATAAGGGGTGAGCGCAGGTGGCGGTACACAACTCTCCCTCCTATGGTTCCCGGCCGGAGGCCATTCCAGAGACCGAGCACCTCATGACCCCCGGGGAAGTGGCCGCCCTCTTTCGCGTGGATCCCAAGACCGTGACCCGCTGGGCCAAGTCCGGGAAGTTGGCCAGTATTCGCACCCTCGGTGGGCACCGGCGGTATCGGTCATCAGAGGTGAAAGCACTGTTAGAGAAGAGTGGTGCTCGCCTCGGGGAGACCGGTTTCTAGTCCCACTAGTCTGGGCACGTGGCTGAACCGCTGTACCGATCCATTGTCTTGACGGCCAAGGGCCTGTTCAAAGGTCTTGCGCTGGACATTGACGTTGTGGGTGCCGACAACATTCCACTCGAAGGTGGCGCACTGCTCGCGATCAATCACACCAGTTACTTGGATTTTGCCCTCGGCGGCATTCCGGCAGACATGCGCGGCCGTCGCCTCGTTCGGTTTATGGCCAAGGATTCCATTTTCCGACACAAAGTGGCGGGTCCGCTCATGCGCGGTATGAAACACATTCCCGTGGATCGCGATGCCGGGTCCCAAGCTTTTCGCGACGCGGTCACAGCGCTCAAGTCCGGTGAAATCGTTGGGGTATTCCCGGAAGCGACCATGAGTCGCTCACTCGATATCAAGGAACTCAAGAGCGGTTCCATTCGAATGGCCAAGGTAGCCAAGGTGCCAGTTATTCCCATGATTATTTTCGGTGGTCACCGAATTTTGTCCTACGGCGTGAAGGACTTCTCCCGTGGCAAGCAAGTCTGCATGACGGTGGGTGCGCCACTGGCTATTGATCCGAGCATGGATGCTGATCAAGCGAACGAACTCCTGGCATCCACCCTCACAGATCTCTTGGCGCAAACAATGGAGCGCTATCGCGATAAGCCTGCCGGCGCGGTGTGGATTCCCGCGCGGTTCGGTGGTGGTGCGCCGACACTGGCTGAAGCTGAAGTTATTGAAGAGCAAGCCCGGCAAGCGCGACGCGCCAAGAAACAGGGGGACGTGAGCTAGCGCCACGCCTTGGCGCTGATCGTCACGTTCCGGTTCGACATTAATTCCACTCTGTCCTTCGAGTCGTTCAACAATGTGGTGCTGCGCCCCCAGTATTGGGTGCTGCGGGTGGGGGTTCCTTTGCCAATTCGAACGGTGAGGGTCTTCTGCGGTGCGATCACAGTGTTGGCGAGGAAGGGGTAGGTGGACAATCCGCGGCGAAGGTAGTACCCGTCGAGTAACGCCGGCTCTGTGCCGTCATTTTTAATTCTGATGTACTCCTGATTAGCGCGTTGAGCCAGGGTCTTTGCCGTCGCCACGGCATTCACGTCGGAGATCCGAAGGACACCTTGCAAGGGATCACTGCAATCCAAGACGCACGGGTATTCGTAATACGTGCGCATGGCAGTGTTGCGATCTAATAGGTACGCGCCGTCTCCGAGGAACTTTCCCGGTTGGATATTGGGAAAGAGCGCCGTCTCCGACATCATGTATAAATCACGCGAATTCGGCTGGCCATTTATTCCTTGCCCTGCATGCACAACGCGGAAGTCGTTGGGGGCAATGAAGGTTCCCTCCGGGAAGTAAAACCACGCGGTGAGGCTGGAGTCACGGAGGAGCCATCCGCTGAGATTCACGTCCTGGTCGCCAATATTGCGCACGGTAATGAATTCACCGTTGATATTTTCATTGTCATTTCCCGACGCATCCCAGTTAACAATCACGCTGATCTTTGCCTCTGGTTGTTCGAGGGGTCCGCAGTACAGCGGATTCCAGATCCCTCTTTTCTCCAACTGAGTTTGCGCAATCATGACGCGGTACTGATACGAGAGTGCGGCCTCATTTTTGACGGTGAACCACATGGCGAGGCCAGACTGCGCGACAATTGCTTGAACGTCAATGTCGTATTGCTCCGTCAGTGGGTTCCACGCAAAGGCGTAGCGTTGAATACGTCCCAGGCTTTCCGACAACGGATCGAGTGAGCGCAGTTGCACCTGTGTTCCTGGTTTCAGAACCGACTTCAACACATTGGTCGCGGCTTCTCCGCCACACATGTCCGTGTCGAAATGCTTGTTATTAAATCCGCGAACCTCCGGTGTGTTCACACCCAGTAACCGCACGGTGACGTAGTCCGTTTCGCCCTCGGGTATGAACCGGAAGGTGTCCCCGTCCGCGACAACAAGGACTCGACCTGTCTCCTGCACCGGCCCACCCATGTAACGCGTGGCGGTCGGATTGGTCGGTTCCGCGTGAATCGGGGCGAACGCGCCAGCAATCAACGCCCCCGTGACAAGGGCGAGCACGGGCAGACGCGGCATATTGCCACGATAACCCCGGCGCTCGGACATATACCCCACCGGGTATATTGACCTGACTCCGTTCTCCTGATGAAAAGGACCACATGCATGTGCCGTCAAGTGACCTGTAAGGCCTGTAAGAAAGCGACGTGGGCTGGGTGTGGCCAACATAAAAATGAAGTGCTGCGGGGGATTCCCAAGAATCAGCGGTGCTCCTGCACCGCAGCGGAGAAGGCTGCTGCCAACAAGGGTGGCTTCTTCTCCCGTTTATTCGGTGGATAACCCCGGCACGGGATAAACCCGAACACCTCCCATTGTGGTGTGATTGCAGGCATGAGCACACGCCCCGCCGTTCCGATCCTTATTGGTGCACTCCTGAGCCTGCTGGGCGGGTACGTGGTGCTGGAACTCGTGTCGGCGGGGATTGAGTTCCTGTGGATCACCGTCCCTGAAGGCCTAGGGCAGTCTCCGCTGTATGTGATCCTGGTATTGCTCATAGCGGCTATCGCCGTTTTCTTGATCCGCAAACATGTCGGTGACACGGGGCATTCACCGATCGGTGGAATTGCAGTTCACCCACTCACCCCCCGTGAGTACCTCGCAGCGATCCTGGCAATCGTGGCCTCCCTTCTCGGCGGTGCCGTGCTCGGACCAGAAGTGGCCCTGGTCTCCACCGGCGCTGTCATTGGCGGACTTGTTGCCCGCCGGTTCCGCGTTGCGAATCCCACGAAGGTGGTCTCCGCCAGTGCAGCGGGTGGGATCCTGGCGTTATTCGTCAACCCCCTGCTGACCGGTTCGCTGTCCCTGGGGGACGCACCGCAGTCCGTCGAGGTTGATCAACTGTTCTGGGCCGTTGGTGTTGCCCTTGTCGCAGCGCTCCTGACCGCCCTTGCTCGCTTCGGAGCCATCCGGATCACAGGGATCACGGGCAATCGACCGCATCTGCCAGCCCTCGTTGTGGCCTCTTTAATTATTGGGGTTTTGGCCATTGCGCTAAATATGTGGACTGACCTGTCGTATGCGTATATCGCCACCTCGAGTGAGGAACTCATTACTGAGCTTCCCACTCTGACATCAGTCAGCGCAGTCGTTGGAATCGTGGTCATGAAAACAATTGCATACTCCGTCTCCATGGGTGCCGGCTTCCGAGGCGGACCCTTCTTCCCGGTGATGTTCATTGGAGCCGCGACCGGTCTGCTCTTCTCCCTCATTATTCCTTCGGGTCCCCAGGTCACTGCGGCTGTTGCCGTTGGCCTGATTGCATCTGTGATTGCGACAGCTCCCATGAAGTGGCCGATTGCTATTGCCCTGGGACTTGTGCTCGGTTACTTGATGGGTGGGTGGGCACTCGTTCCCGCGGCGGTGATCGGTGCGATTGTTGCGCGCGCGGTGCCTCGCTTGGGCGAACGATCAGCCAGCGATTCCCTCGTACACTAACCACGCGCCAAAGAGGAAAAACAAAATAGCGGCGCCAACGCGAATAACTTTCTCGGGAAGGTTGCGCCCCAGTACTGCACCAACGCCAATGGCGAGTGCATCCGCCGCCACCATGCCGACAGTTGAGCCGATCCACGTGCCCAACCAGCCTTCGGTCGTGGCCAGAGTCACCGTGGCCAACATGGTTTTGTCGCCAAGTTCAGCCAGGAAGAAAGCAATGGCAACGGCGAAAAATGCAGATCTGGTAGATCGAAGTGCGCGCCCTTCTTCTTCATCACTGAGTTTGTCTCCACGTAATGTCCACAATCCAAAGAACACGAATGCGATGCCGGCAATGATGTTGATCGGCCCCGTGGGCAGCGCAAGACCGACAATGTTTCCCAGTGCAACAGAAAAAAGATGAACCACAGCGGTTGCTGCAGTGATGGCCAAGATCACGGTCCAGAACCGATACCGGGTGGCAAATGTCATGGCCATCAACTGAGACTTATCCCCCAACTCGGCCACGAATATGACCACAAAGCTCAGCAGGAAGGCGTCCATAGGCACGTTATTCTTGCGGGGCAGCCCCTTCCAGATTCACCGGTGTCACCTGCGCTGCTTGGACCAGAGTTGTTGTCCACTTCTTGGTGACAGCTTTTCCACCAACTCGTATGCCACTTACTGTCACGGTGACAGGTAAGTCGGGCAGTTGAGTAGGTGCTGCACCGACCTCTTCGGAGTCCTCCCATACCCATTCCCCAGACTGATCGCTGGACGGGGCGTAGTCACCAGGTAGCGTCATGTCCCATGACAGGGTGTTGTCACCCATACCTTTTTCCACTGGTGTTTTCTTGGTCTTGATCGGACCCGCGGGTGTGGTGACGCGCACCTTGGCGCGCGAAAAGTCAGCATTCGGATACGACAATGACCACCTGCCGAGGGGTTCTAGTTCGAGGGGGAAGTACCCAGCTGTTGGCCAAGACACCCACTTCTTACTGGAGGAGCGACTGTCACTTCCCACCACGTACAGGCTGTTACTGGAGTCGGTGTCGCCGCTTCCAATTGTCTTTAGCTCTTGGTACATGATCCACCGCCGGTGACCAACAAGCAGGTTATTAGATCCGCTGTCTTCCATGTACCCAACAACAGCGCGTGCGCCCGTCGCCGGTGACAGATACCCGGGCTCATCCGCCATCGAGTCCCATCCCAGAAAAAGATTTCCATGACTCGCCCCGTCATACCCAGCCTGTGTGTAGCACCGGGCATCTTTACTGGGGTAGTGAGTGAGGTAACCATTTGCGGCCATGATCAGCGCGGCTGCTTGCGATTTTTTGGACTTCTTGGCATCCAGGGTCACTCCCGGCAGTCCAGCGAGTGATCGGACGTAATTGACGGCTTTCAATGTTGACTGTTGATTCTCACGTGAGGTTGTGCCTTGTTTGCAGTTTTGCACGTTCCCCGTCCATCCGACAGGAACTGTCAAGAGTGGTTCAAGGAACTGCTGATACGACTCGATTACCGCATTGCGACTCTTTGTGTTGATGGTGATTTCACCAGGCGGAGCAGCGGCAACAGAACCCCAACCCAGCAGGGAAAAACTCGCTGCGGCAACAACGAGTTTGATGACAGCACGTTTCATAACTCCCCCTAGATTCCTCAAACGTTTATTTCATGATCAGCCAGTTACGTCTTTATCGTAGGCTCTGCAGTGATCCCTCACTGTGACGAGCCCAAGGACAAATCATGCCGGTAATGACCATGAAACAAAAGGGACCAATTGGCCACGGTGCGCAGCGTGCTGTTGCTTTTGGTGGTGGTGGCGAATGGTTCGTGGCCTGGATGGTCGGATATGCCCAAGGTTTACTGAAAGAGGGTGTAGACCTCAGCACGTCAGATGTCACCATTGGTACCAGCGCGGGTGCGATTGTTGGTGCAGCGATTAAAGGTGGCCGGCTTGATCAATTGTCTGAGCAACTACAGGAGATCAGCGGTAATCCGGCACTGGCAGCCAAGATGCTCGCTATTCCTGTGGGTGCACCATCGCAGGCCCGTGCGCGCACTGTCATGGGTCAGACCACCACCATTACCCCAGACACGATTCAGGAAATAGGGCGCGCTGCCATGGCAGCGCATAATGCACCGGACACGCACTACATTCAAACTGTCGAAGGGTTGTTGGGCACAACATCCTGGCCAACAGGTCATTTCACTACGAGTGTGGACTGCTACACCGGCGAACCATTGATCGCGGGCAGCGACTCGGGTGTGACGATTGGGCAGGCAGCCGCCGCAAGTTCTTCCCTCCCCGGCGTTAACGGCCCAACGTGGTTGGGGGACCGTTTGTGCATGGACGGCGGTGTTAGCCAGTCAAGTACTCACGCGGACATGCTTGCCGGTGCGCATTCTGTTCTGATCATTGGGATGTTTGATTTCGCCGCAAATCCGCCGCAGCATGTCAACCCCTCATTTGGTATCGCGGAACGGATAAATCCGGGAACGGCGGATCGAGAAGCCGCAGCATTGCGGGACCAGGGCAGCACGGTGCACGTCTCGATTGCCAATCCAGATCCGGAAACTAACTTCATGGATCCTGCCACCATTGGAGCGGCACTGAGTGTTGGAATATCTGCGGGAAGCGCAGATGCTGCAACTATTTCCGCTTTGTGGAAGTAATCAGGGCGACCAATAGTCGGAATACCGACCACACCACGCCCATGACCGCTGTCGCCACGAGCGCCATAACGACATCTGGCTGAAAGCGATAGAGATTCTCGAGTGGTGTTCCGAACATGCGCGGCACGAGAATCAGAATCACCCACGCGGCAACGGATGTTGTGAACAGCGGGAACCACAAACTGAACTTCCCGCTGACGCCAGATTTAGCACGCAATGCTGCTCGGTGACGCCATGCCCACACCATGCTGATGAGATACACACACGGTAAAAGCACGAGTCCAATGAGAAGTGCTTTCTGAAACCAGCGGGGGCCTTCGCCGGAATAGTCAACGCCCAGGCCAGCAGCGGCAATCGCGGTGCGGAGCTGCGTTGTTTCACCGAAACCAAGTCCACTGGTGGCGTTGACCAGCACGATCGCTCCGGTTTGCTGGGCGGGGTACATCCACGCCAATGACTCAAAACCTGGGCTCGTCCCGGTGTGCCACACTCCGCCGTCTGGTTCAATAAACCAGCCGAGTCCATAAGACGGTGACACCGCACTGGCCGGGCGCATCATCAGCGCCTTTCCTTCAGCGCTCAGTAAGTCGTTCTGGCCGTTCATCATCATCTGCATATACAGCGCCATGTCATGAGCGGTGGAGACGATCCCACCCTGCGGTGCCGTTGCGCTATCCGTTGGAGTATTTCCCATGGATCGTTTTGTGGTGAACCAAGACGTGTGTCCGGTCGCCATGGGTTCATGAACCAGGCCATCCGACACGAAACTATTTGTCATGCCAATAGGTTCGAGAATATTGGTGGTGACATACGACTGGAAATCCTGCTTACTTACTTCTTCAATAAGTCGTCCAAGGATCTGATAGTTCAGGTTCGAGTATTCCCATCGTTGACCAGGAGGATTGACGGGTAGCACCGTAGCCGCAGTCAGTTCCGCCGGTGATTCATTACCCTGCATGGTGGTCAATCCACTGGTGTGACTGAGTAACTGTCGAACAGTGATGGCACCTGCCGACTCACCAGACAACTCCCCCACGTATTTCCCAATTCCTGAATCGAGATCAACCGTTCCAGCCTCCAATAGTTGCATAAC
>JAIOWY010000043.1:0-12488 GCA_021741845.1 Candidatus Nanopelagicales bacterium | reverse complement strand
GCAATCGCCTCGAATACTTCCTGAGTCTCCTCTGGATTCGTCAGGTTGCCGACATAACCGCGGACATACCCTGACCCGGCAAGTTCGCGGACGCGCCCGTGAACGTGGTCACCCGTTGCCAGTACCGCAACATCAGCGCCTAATTCCAGCAGTGCGGTGGCGCACGCGAATCCAATGCCAGTGGGGGAACCCGCGCCGGTAATCACAGCACGCTTGCCTTCCAAGGAAAGCCAGGGCGGGGTCATGACTGAAGAATTCCCTGCACCGCTTCAGCAAAGAGATCCGTGTGGCGATCTACATCAGCTTGCACCGTGTCAGGGCACATCAAGGCCATGTTGTGAAATGGCGTGATGAGCACACCGCGATTACTCAGATAGAGGTGTAGATATTCCTCCAGCTCAGGGTCGTATGCCTCAGCCGATTCCGTTCCATTACGTGGTGCCGGTGAGCAAAATCGATACTCGGCCCGGGCTCCCAGCTGCGCAATGGTCCACGGCATTGCTGTCGCCACCAGTGTTTTCTCCACGCCTTCACGAAATGCGGTGGCGAGTTCGATCATGTGATCAAAAGTCGCTGGCGTTAACACCTCACCCAAGGTGGCTCGCATGGCAGCGGTAGACAGCACGTTTCCCGCCAATGTTCCACCCACTCCCCCCACGTCTTCGAGGTCAGCCTCTTCCGCCGCAAAAATTCGGTCAGCTAATTCCTGAGTGATTCCGTATGCCCCGGAGGGAATTCCACCGCCAATACTTTTTCCTATAACAAAAATGTCGGGCTGGAGATTCCATTCCCGAGTGCAGCCACCCCATCCGGCGGAGATGGTGTGCGTTTCATCTATCAGTAGGAGCGCTCCGTACTCGGTGCATAAGGCGCGCAGACCGTCAAGGAATCCTGGTTCCGGTAAAACAATGCCAATATTGGTTAACGCAGGCTCGGTGATCACTACTGCGACATCACCGTGCTTCAGGGCTGCCTCAACGGACGCGAGATCATTAAATTCCGCAACCCGCGTGGTTTCTGCCACGTGCACGGCAGGCCCAACATTTCCCTCCCGGTAAATAGTCGAGCCACCGGGCCCAGTCCGCACCAGGGTTTCGTCCACCGCACCGTGATAGCAATAGGAAAAGGCCAGTACTTTTGATTTGCCGGTGACCTGCCGTGCAATACGCAAGGCCCACCGGTTGGCGTCCGTGGCGGTCAAACTAAATGACCACAGCGGCATGCCAAAACGGCGAGTTAATTCCAGGGCCACCCATTCCGCGTCGGCACTGGGCATCATGGTGGTAATTCCACCCTCAACACCAATGCGTTGGTGCACGGCCGCCACCGTGGCTGCGGGCGAGTGACCGGCCATGGCGCCGGTGTCACCGAGGGAGAAATCGATGTACTCGTGTCCATCAACATCGGTGATCCGATTCCCTCGAGCGGACTGCAAATACAGGGGGTATCCACCCGCCCACTTATTCATCCAGGTCATGGGGACCCGACCGAGTAAGTGATCCCCTGCCTCGAAGAGGGCCCGCGACTGTGGGGTGCGCGAGTGGTGCAGTGCCCGTTCGTCGATCAGTGCAGCACTCAGTTTTTCGCGATCGAGCACGGGTATCAATCCTCTCCGATTGGTCACCGCATTCTATGCGTGTTTCAGTGTCCGGCAGCGAGTTTGCCGCTTAATCGATCGTGAAACGCAGCGCTCTTTTCATTCAACCCAAATATTCGAACCTGCTTGTCACGTCTCTCGTATTTGGTGACAACAGCGTCGAGGGTGGCGACCGTTGACGCATCCCACACATGCGCACCGGTCAAGTCAATGATCACAATGTCCGGATCATTTGAGTACTCGAATTGATACACAAGGTCATTGCTCGAGGCAAAGAACATTTCCCCGTGAATGGAATACCGAACCGCCTCTGCACCAGTGAGTGGATCAAATTCCAGCACCCGATCCATGGTGGCAAGGTGCGCAACTCGACGCGCAAAGAGCACTGTTGCTGTGACCACACCGGTGACCACACCAATGGCCAGGTTGTGCGTGATCAAGGTCGCGATCACCGTGGCAAGCATCACCGTCGTTTCACTCTTGGGCATGTGCAGGATGGTGCGGAGGCTGTGCCAATCGAATGTTGCGTATGCGACAACAATCATGACGGCGACCAAAGCAGCCATTGGAATCTCGGCCACGATCTCACCCAATGAGACAACCAGAATCAGCAGGAACACCCCCGCCAAGAAAGTCGACAGTCGGGTTCGCGCACCAGAGCGCACGTTGATCATGGTTTGTCCGATCATGGCACAACCACCCATTCCGCCAAAGAATCCCGTGACAATATTGGCCACACCCTGGCCCCACGATTCGCGTGTCTTATTTGATCGTGTGTCGGTGATGTCGTCTACCAACTTCGCGGTCATCAGGCTTTCCATCAAACCAACAAGGGCGATTGCTAGCGCGAAAGGCGCAATCAGGGTGAGAGTCTCCATGGTGATCGGCACAGCGGGGATTCCAAGAACAGGCAAACTATCTGGTAATTCACCCTGATCGCCAACGCGGGGAACGTTCAGGTTCATGACAGCGACCACAACGGTGAGTAAGACAACGGTCACCAGCGGTGAGGGGATAGCGGTGGTGACTTTGGGGAGCAGAATGATTATGGCAATGCCAATGACCACCATGGGATACACAATCCACGGCACGTTGACGAGATACTGCAACTGAGCCATAAAGATCAAGATCGCCAGGGCATTAACAAATCCCACCATCACACTGCGCGGCACAAATCGCATAAGTCGAGCTACGCCGGCAGCAGCTAACAGGATTTGGAAAATGCCGCCGAGGATCACGGCAGCAATGAGGTACTGCAGTCCGTATTCCTTGGCAAGTGGCGCCACCACGAGGGCGATTGCACCGGTAGCCGCCGAGATCATGGCGGGCCGACCGCCCGTGAAAGCGATCGTGACCGCCATGGTGAAGGAGGCAAACAGCCCGACCCGCGGATCCACCCCCGCGAGGATCGAGAAGGAAATGGCTTCGGGGATCAATGCAATCGCGACCACGAGACCAGCGAGCACCTCGGTGCGCATTATTCGTGGGTTGAGCCATACGGGTCGGTTGGCTGAGATGACGGCAAGAGACACCTGATCGACTCTAACGAATCGCGGCGGCGACTCCTAATCCGTGAATCAGGACTTACCCAGCATCTTGCGAATTGTCATGCGTGGAATGCCGGTGACCGTGGAGATTTTGTTTTCGGACAAGAGATCGGAGTCCACGTGCTCACGTACCAAGGTGGCCAAGGTTTCGCGATTCGCTCGCTCTTTCTTTTTGGCTGCGCGCCATTCCTTGGCGGCCTCTTCAATGTCGGTGAGCGCCTGTTGTTTCTTGGGATTGGGTGATTTAGTCATGATGGGGATTCGCCTCGCCCAATTGATCGGCGAGTGCGGCGAATTCTTTGTGCATGGAGGACCACTCCAGTGCTTCATCTATATAGCGGGTTTCATGGGCTGCACCGCAGGAGCAGGTGAGCACAAAGTGGCAGGTGCGGTAACAGAAATCCGAATTGACCTGATGGTTGTTGATGGGGCGATCGAGCACGGTGCCGGTGGTGTGGCGGCGGGCCCGGTGAAATGGGTTAGTCATGATGACTCCTTTCCGCTAGACAGTGGGGGAAGTTGTATCTGTCTAGACATGCTTGTAATAGTATATACATATACAGAAAAATGTCAATAGGGCACACTTGTCCCGTGTCGGACACCCCGGATTCACTGCGCACCCTGCAAGAGCAGATGCGCCTCTTTGCCCAGGAACGCGACTGGGAACAATTCCACGACCCCAAGTCCCTGATCCTCGCGCTCGTGGGTGAGGTGGGGGAATTAGCCGAGCTATTCCAGTGGCTACCTGCAGATCGAGCGCTGGCGCTCGCCCAGGACTCACCGCTGCGGGAACGGGTGGGTGAGGAAATGGCCGACATTCTGCTCTACTTGGTTCGCCTCGCGGATGTGATCGGCGTGGACCTAGGTCAGGTGACCGGCGCCAAGTTCGAATCCGTCTCTGCGCGCTTCCCTGTCGATCAGGTGAAGGGTGACGCACCCGTCAAACGCTGATCTCCTGGCGAACAACACTTGTTCCGTCTGATTGCGGGGCCACCACCAGTCGCTCCGGGAATCGGTCCTTCATTTCACTGACATGGCTGATCACACCAATGACGCGACCGCCTGATTTCAGATTCTCCAGTTGATCAAGGACTACCTGCAAGGTCTCCTGGTCCAAGGAACCAAAACCCTCGTCCACAAAGAGTGTTTCCAGGCTCACCCCGCCGGTCTCCGCATGCACCACGTCGGCCAATCCGAGTGCGAGTGCTAATGAGGCGTAGAACGTCTCACCACCAGACAGGGACGCCGGGTCGCGTGATTCACCCGTCCAGGAATCCATCACGTCAATACCCAGACCGGCCTGCGCATTTGATTGTGATTCCTGATCCAACACAAAACTCAAGCGGCCTGAACTCATTTTCTCCAGGTGGATGCTGGCTGCCTCGAGCACGTGGCCAAACCGGAGTTGTAATGCGTAGCTTTCCAGCGGCAACTTCTTAGTGTTCTGCGCCGACTGTGCCGTCACGATTGCCGCCAACCTGATTGCCGTGCCGTGTTTGCTTTCCAATTCCTCGTTGACTGCCAGTTGATCGCGGTAGTTCGTATGCAGTTGGCGAACGGACTCCAGGGTTGAGCTGGAAACTGCTAGGGCAGCGGAGATCCCCGCGAGGTGGTCGCTCAAGTACGTGTGCTGTTCGGTGACTTCCGCGTGCTCCGAGTGCAGCTCCTCGATCTTTGTCTCCGAGTTGGTGACCGTACTCTCGCGCTGGGCCAAGGTGGTCAGGGCTAACGAGTAGTCCTTGACATGCTGCGCCCGCACTAACACGGCGGCTAATTCTTCAGTTGCTGATCCTTCTGCTCCCACTAACTCGCGGATAGTTGAATTCTGATTGTCCACTTCACGGTCATGCACGTCCAGTGCCGTGCGAGCACTAGTGCGCTCGCCCTGCAGCCGCTCGAGTGTTGCTGCTCCGTCCTTCTGTTGCTGAATGAGTCTGTCCCGCTGCTCGTCTAGGTTCTCTGTACATGCCAGTTCAGCATTGAGGGCGTTGATGGTCTCGGTGAGTTCTGACGTGGAGCTAGCTAATTGCTCCGAGGTGTGCGACCCCAGGGCACCGCGCAGGGTGGCCACGGTGGTGGCGGTCTCCGACGCTTCGGTACGCGCAGTTTCTACGTCCTGCTGCGCTCGGGATATCTGGGCGTCCAGTGCGGTCACCAGTTTCTCTGCTGCGTGGACATCCGCCTCGGTCACCACCGCTTCCGTATCCGGTGCGGGTGCGGGCTGCGGGTGTTCTACTGCACCACAGACTGCGCAGGGCTCACCCGGAACCAACTGCGCGGCAAGAACAGCAACACGCTGCTCCAACTGCCGATTGACCAGTTCCGTGACCGCTCGCTGCGCCTTTTCCCGTTCCAGTGTGTGCGCGTGGAGTTCCGCCTGCGCTACCCGAAGTGTCTCCGCTGCAGTAGCGTCCTCCACCTGCGCGACAGTCAGTGCGTCCACCTTGTCGAGTAATGAGTCAACAGCACTTTTCTGTGTTTGCAACACCTCTAATTCGTTCAGCTGTGCATTCCGTGTGCCGATACTGAGGTCAATGTCGGTCAGGCGTTGTGGGAGTTTCTCCAGTTCCTCGGTGAAGTCCGTGTGCTCGCGTTCGGCTTGCTCCACCAGTGCAACCAGTTGGTCGCGCTGAGCTACGCGTTGCTGGGCTCGGGATTCCCATTGCGCTAGTGGTTGCAGTGCTCCTGCTCTCAGGGTGAGTTCATGTATCAACGCGGCTGCGACGGTGGCGGTAATTTCTCGATCCCCCGGCTCCAGGTGTTCTCGTGCCTCTTCAACATCTTGGCGGGCAGACTCAATGCCCATAAACGCGTCGAGGCTCGCCGTGACTTCAGTGAGTCGCGCCTTCACCGGTTCCCATTCCTCTTCCGCTACGCGCACTTCCTCGGAAATAGTCTGATTCTCGAGAGTGAAGTGATCCAAGATTGCTTCCCATGCATCCCGGCGTTGCTCACTGGTTGAGTCTTCAGATTCAAGGAGCTCAAAGAATGGAGTGAGCACCTCCTGATTGTCGGCTGACTTAAACGCCTGTGCGGTAGTGGCAATGGTGGCAAGTTTCGGCCGCGCACTCGCCAGCGTCTCGCGACTGCGCTGCCCCTGCTCCGCAATCGCAGTTTGCAAGTCCTGGTAATACTGGGTGCCCAGCAGTCCCCGCAGTGACTCCAACCTCTCCTTGGGTTTCATGCGCAGCAGTGCCGCGAACTCCCCCTGGGCCAAGACAACGAGTTGCCGAAATTGCTGGGCATTGAGATTCAATAAGCGGGTGACATGAGCACCGATATCCGCTGCGCTCGTCAAAGTCAGGCGTTCTGTTCCATCAGCGCTGTATTCAATGAGTGACTGCTTGGCCGGCTTATTGGTGAATCCCTCGCCGTGGGTTTTAGCGGCGGTGTAGGCGGGTGACCGTGTGATTTTGTGCATTCTCCCCTGCACCGAGAAGTCGAGAATGACTTCGGACTTTTCCAGGGGCAATGCATGATCACTACGAATGCGTTCCTTGGAGGATCCTTCACCACTGAGTCCACTAAAGAGTGCAAAAACAATCGAGTCAATGATTGTTGTTTTACCCGCTCCCGTCGGTCCATCAATCAGGAACAACCCTGATTCGGTCAGTCGGTCAAAGTCGATCACCTGGGTATGTCGGAACGGACCAATGCCCGTTATTTCCAACCGGTGCACCCTCATGGAGTGGTCACCGCTGCGTTCACCGTCTCTATGGCGTTTTGCACGAGCTCGCGCTCAGATTCCGAGATGTGATCCGCTGTTACGTACGCAATGAACGCTGATGCAACATCTAACGGCGGTGTTTTCTGCGGATCTAGGCGCTGCGTTGACAGCGCATCCGCGTCACTGCTCGAATCTCGCTCGGGAACAAACTCCAGATGCATGACCTGGGAGAAGCGTTGGGAGAGTCGCTTCATGGCGTTCTCTGGCCGACGGCGATCTGTGATGCGAGCGCGTATCCACGCATCCCGATGAATTTCTAATGCCGAATCATTTTCCAAGTAGTCCATGCTCCCGGTCAATGTCACCAAGGCAGCAGGCTGCGGGACCGGGATTGTCTCGGTAGTCACCTCCCCTTCGAGAGGGATGTTCACGAGCGTCACACTCTTGATGTGTTTTTCCTCGGAAAAGGAGTACGCCAGGGGTGAACCTGAGTACCGGATTAATCCAGAGTCACTGGCAATTACCTGCGGCCCATGCAGATGACCCATGGCGGTGTAGTCCACACCGGCAAAAACTCGCGCTGGTGAATCGCCAATTCCCCCGATCTCCAAGTCACGTTCCGAATCACTGCCCGAACCACCGGTCACGAATGCATGGGAGACAACGAGTGTTCGTGCGGGTTCACGCTTCGAGATATCTGTTCTGATTCGGTTCATGGCACTGGTCAACACCGCGGTATGCGAGCGCTCCACGCCAAACGGGACCGCATGAATATCGGGATGCAAATATGGAATCCCATACACCGCCACGTTCACGCCATCTGCACCTTCAATCAACACGGGGTTATCTAGTGATTCAACACTGGATTGAATATGCACCCCATGAGAGGCAAAGAAAGTTCCCCCATATCCCAAGCGAACGGCGGAATCGTGATTTCCCGGGATCAGAAAGACCGGAGATACTGCACTTAACTCTGTCAAAGCTCTTTCAAAAAGTGCAACGGACTCCTGGGGTGGAACAGATCGATCGAAGATATCTCCGGCAATCACCAGAAGATCCACCGAATATTCAGCGACCGTTGCAACGAGCCAATCAATGAAGGCTTCTTGGTGTTCATGCATGTCCTGCGCAAGGAACTTCCGTCCCAGATGCCAATCAGACGTATGCAGAACCTTCATGGAGTCATGGCCACAGGTTCAGATACCGTCGCGTGCCATATCGACAAAGCGTGAGTAGTGTCCTTGGAACGCTACGGTGATGTTGGCTGTTGGACCGTTGCGATGTTTGGCCACAATGAAATCAGCCTCTCCGGCGCGAGGTGACTCACGTTCGTAGAAATCTTCCCGGTGAAGCAGAACGACCATGTCCGCATCTTGCTCGAGGGAGTTATGGACAACAACTCCGTCGGCAATAAAGTTATGGGTACCAAACACTTCAGCGTCGAATACTGGCTGTGAACCGACGTGTTCCACGCTGACGATTTCATCCCAGTAGACATCGTTTGTGGCGAGCATGTCGAGATCGTCGGCATCAAGTATCTGGGCAATCCTGCCGAGTCTTTCGCGGCTTGGCGCGGACTTGAAAAGTGCGCTACCACAATATTGATTACCTAACTTCTCCTGGAATTCCCGTTGCGAGAGGCCTTGCTCAGAAATAACTTCTCGTACCCTGTTCCATACTTCCCGAGGTACTGTGTCTCGGTTGGTGTTCGGTTCTATGATTTCCAAGATGGCTAACAGTTCATGACCAATGAGTCCCCGGGCTCCATGGGCATTGATGCGACGAAGGAATACTTTTTGATCCGCTGACCCCGAGATGGCAACGTGGTAACCATCGCGGTATCCCGGTTTTCGAGCGACGCCAATGCGGGTGTGGATGCCAAAACGCAACAGGAGTCGGGACAGGTCATCAGCTAAACGTCGACTGGTGGTGGCGTAGTAGACGCGCCCACCTCGGCCATTCTTAGTGATGGTGATGGATCCGTCGGTGGCCCAGAGATGTCGGAGGAAAAGGGCAATCTGCTCCTTGGGCAGGGAAAAGACCTGAGGAGGAATGAATTTCTCGTGACTACGCTTTCCAAACAGTCCCAAGGAATCGAACCACTCCGCCATGGGATTACGAACACCATGTGTGACGGGTCGAATGCTGGCAAATCTCAAGGTGGTGCAGCGAGCAGCTTCATAATTGTCGGTCCGAAGTTTGACAGCAAATGCAGCGACCGCAGCCTCACTCATGGCTGCAATATTTGCCGGATCCGTAGTGGCGTAGCGGATCGGTTGCCGCGGTAGCACCGATCCGTCTCCCAACATATGCGCCAAGACAATGACGTGATGGTCTGACCACTGTGTTTCCTGTGCTGGCGCTGGCACATGGCGAGTGATTCCGATCCGAGAACCGGAGTCCAATTCACCGAGCGGTTTCCAGCCGGTATAGGTCAGCATTGGGTGGTTGGCGGTCGCTTCAATGACGCGCCCACTCGCCGTGCGCACTCGATACACATCTTTGGAACCGGTCGAAAAAACGTGGCTGAGTGTTCCTGGTACATAACGCAAGGAGCCATCTAATGTCCACACCGGGACGTTTCGCTCTCCTGTTTCGAAAAGTTCTCCCATGGACACTTCAGCACCGGTGTCGGCCCGAATGATGCGAGTTGACGCAGGTAAACAACCCGATTCGCGAAGGTCAGAAAGCATTGGGCGTTTGTCCTGGCGTTGCTCAGGGCCACGGTTGAGCTGAGAGATAGCAATGACGGGTACTTCGAGTTCCTTGGCCAGCAACTTGAGGGAGCGAGAGAAATCGGAGACTTCCTGCTGACGACTCTCCACCCGCTTGCCACTTGTCATGAGCTGCAGATAGTCCACAACAACGAGTTTGAGATTGTGACGTTGCTTGAGTCGGCGGCACTTGGCCCGGATCTCCATGAGGGTCATGTTCGGTGAGTCGTCAATGAACAATGGTGCTTCGCTGACCACACCCATCTTGTTGGCGAGTTTGGCCCAATCCGCTTCCGTCATGGTGCCGGAACGCATATGTTGCAGTGACACTTGCGCTTCCGCTGAGAGCAAGCGCATGACAATTTCATTGCGCGACATTTCGAGCGAGAAAATGACGCTGGTAATTCCATGTTTAATAGAAGCGTTACGGCAAATATCCAAACCGAGCGTGGAGTTATGGGTGGGAATCATGCTGGGGCCAGCAAGATACATATGCGAGGAATTATCAACTTCAATGCACCTCACCGGAACACTGGGAACCGCCTCAACTTTTGTGATGAAGCGGGAGCCGTGGCGTGCTGCTGACTTTCCGCGCATGCGCTCTTTTACCAACATGCTTTTGCGCTCAAGTCTAAAAACGGAATCATGGGTGGTGAAGTTCAGATTAAATGCAATGGATGAACTCGGTGTGCGACCCTGAACTACTTTTTTACTCACCGATACTCGGTAACCGAGACTAGTAATGAGTTCGCGAACTTGCATTGCCAACGTCTCAGACGTACTCGTGAACTGAATGTTTCCAGTGGAGGTCACGGTTCCGTCAGTGTCGAGGAGCCCGGCCAAGAGTGCCCTGCGCTGACTCTCTGATGCTCGCAGATATGACAGCGGGATGTGTTTATTCCCGAGCACACCCAATTTCCTCAGCAGTGCCTGGACGGATCCGTGATCGCCGTGACAGGCTTGACAACGGATGAATCCGGTTCGGGGACCTCCACAATCGGGGCACGTGGTGGGAGGCACGGGCTGAGCAATCATTGTGAGTTTTCCGCCACATGACCGTCCGCAGGTCCGCACCCAGGGCAATTGCGGCAGGTATTCGACACCGCACACCAGGCAATGACGCGAGGCAACCGGTTCGGGTGCTGGGAGTCGGATTCCGTATCGCAGACCGCCTAGGTCAGGACAGACGTAACCGTCTGCCTCCACGTGCATGACAATCTCCGGATCAGCGCTGGTGAAGTGAGCAGCCGCTGAGGTGCCGTCTCCTAACCACACACCCAGTGTGTAGGGAGCTACGAGTAACTCCTGTTGGGCAAGATCAAGGGGAAGTGAATTCGTGACGCTGTGGTTCAACCGAGAATCAGCAGTCTCACACCTGATGGAATTCGCCATCTCCTGAGTTGTATAGATTGCCGGCTTTAGCCCGCCACGACGACGCGACGCACGAGTATGGGTGAGCCATTCGTGTTCCGCATCTGCCACGATGCTCGAGCCATCGCTGAAATGGACTCGGAAGCACGGACGCTCCTGCCACGTTTCACTGATTGCACGAACTCGAGTTGGTTTCCCATTGTCCCCGAATACCCAATCGCCAGGCACCAGGTCTCCTTGAGTGGTCCAACCCGTTGGAGTGGGGATCGGAGTGTCTAACGCCAGAGCTTTCCCCAGCGCGGGCCTAGCAGCAAGAATCACCAACTGCCCGGCATGCAAACCATTGGTGAGTGAATCTAACTCCGCAAACCCGGTGGGCACACCCACCATTTCACCGTCGCGATTGGAAATCGCCTCAATTTCATTGAGTGTTCCTTGCATGATGTCCGCGAGGGGTGAGTAGTCCTCCGAGGTGCGACGTTCGGTGACTTCGTAGACCTCCGCCTGGGCACGGTCAACTACGTCATCCACTTCACCGTGCCCGCTGTAGCCCATGTGCACAATGCGGGTCCCCGCTGTGACAAGGCGACGCAGAATCGCTTGCTCGCGCACAATGCGCGCGTAGTAGTTGGCGTTGGCTGCGGTGGGAACCATGGAGACAAGAGTGTGTAAATAGGAAGCACCACCCACTCGCGATATTTCACCCACTTTGGTGAGTTCTGATGCCACGGTGACGGCGTCAGCGGGTTCACCGCGACCGTAGAGGTCAAGAATCACGTCATACAGTGTCGAATGCGAGGGTCGATAAAAATCGTCGGAGCGCAGGGTCTCCACAACGTCAGCGATGGCGTCTTTACTGAGCAACATGGCACCGAGTACCGATTGTTCCGCGGCAATGTCGTTGGGTGGCGTGCGGTCGACTGACTCGCGGGGCTCCTCAGGTAAGGGCAACTCACTAACGCTCACGACTCACCCTTTCCTGTGACTAACCCCGGACATGACCCAGTACACACCGAGGGTCTGACGGTAGGGACTGCGCGAACCCCTGTCTAATCACCCTGTGCGCAGGTCTGTGTACGCACTGGGCACTACTTGTGCCCAGGGTGTGGACAAACTGTGCATTGTCCATGTTTTTTTCCGTCAAACGCCCAGTTCGTGAGGGGAATTTCCGCACATCCTGTGGATAAAAAATAATTCGGCTGGCATAGAGTTCCCCACATGCCCGTCCCACGCCCCTATCGAATCACCACCGTCTGCCTGGGCAATATCTGTCGCTCACCCATGGCTGAGGTCGTTCTGCGCCAGCGGATCGCCGAGGCCGGGTTTGGGGAGCAGGTGGTGATCGATTCCGCTGGTACCGGCGATTGGCACTTGGGATATCCGGCGGATGAACGCGCCCAGGGTGAGTTGGCGCGCAATGGCTATATACCGGCAACTGGACACAGCGCCCGGCAGATCAGTTACACCTGGATGTCCGAGCTCGATCTGATTGTTGCCATGGACTCCAGTAACTACCGGAACCTTCAGGACATGGTTGCTCACTCTGGCCACGAACCCGAGTTGGCCATGTTTCGCTCATTTGATCCCGAACT
>JAIOWY010000042.1:0-12720 GCA_021741845.1 Candidatus Nanopelagicales bacterium | reverse complement strand
CGGGAATGCCAAGCGCCGTCGCGACTAGTAGGGATCCGCAGTGGCGCACCGGCGGCGATCCGCGGGCTTGTTCCGCACCAACGTGGGGCAAAGATATGCCCGCCGCGGGTCCGGGTAATGGGCGCAGAGTGCTGGTTATAGGTGATTCGTTGACCCGAGAATCCAGATCCAGCTTAGAGAAATCGCTGCGTACCTCGGGGTGGAATCCCACTGTTCGGTGTTTTGGGGGCAAGAGACTTGACTGGGCTCAGGCACAAGTGCGTGAGCAGCGGAAGTGGAAGGGGCTTCCCTCGACGGTCATCATTGCGATCGGAACCAATGACATGCGGTGGATCAGTCGTGACGTCACACTCGCGCGGATGAAGTCATTGCTCAATCAATTGGGGGCAGATCGTCAGGTGCTCTGGGTGAATACATTCGGAGGTAACGGAGAACAATTCAGCAAAGCCAAGCAGCGATGGTTCAATGACACCCTGGCGAGGCTGGCGGCCACTCGGCCACATCTCACGGTAGTGCCCTGGGATCAGATTGCCCGCAGGGAAAAAATTCGACTTTCTTCTCCCATTCACTACACGAAACCTGGGTACCAACTCCGTAGCGAAGCCACGGTAAACGCCCTGAATTCCGCCTATGGACGTGTGCCGCCCCCACCTGCAGCCCTGGTTGACGGGGAGCTCGCAGCAACACGCCGAACACAATCTGCGGCATAAGGTTGCAAGTCCGTGGGGGATGCATTAGATTCACACCCCTAGATGTAGTAGTAACACCGGTGTCATTCGTCCACAGGTAGTGGTTGGAAGCACACAGGTTGGAAACAAATCATCCACAGGTAGTCCACAGAAGGGCACCCGTAGCGATACGAGTGTTACGGAAGTGGCCCATGTGACGAGTGAGGAGGTACCACATGCGTTGTCCGTTCTGCCGTGAAGATGACTCACGCGTGGTGGACTCCCGCACCATCGACGATGGACTGGCCATTCGCCGACGTCGGGAGTGTGGATCCTGTGGTCGCCGCTTCACAACGGCTGAATTTGCCGCCCTGTCTATCGTGAAAAGATCAGGTGCCACCGAAGCGTTTAATCGGCTCAAGGTGGTTAATGGGGTGCGGAAAGCATGCCAAGGTCGCCCGGTCAGTGAGGACGACCTAGCCGTCCTGGCCCAGCAGGTGGAGGACAGCCTCCGCGCAAGTGGCAACAGCGAGATTCCAGCCCAAGAGGTCGGTCTAGCGATCTTGGCTCCGTTGCGTGAGCTAGACGAGGTTGCCTATCTGCGTTTTGCATCCGTATACCGATCATTTGACACCCTGGAGGACTTTGAAGCGGAAATTGCGCTGCTTCGAGCCGAAGGCGAACCCACCGGTCACGAACCCGAACCTGTACATACACGTCCCGCACCACCGTCCATCGAATAGCAAAACAACGAACACATCAACAAGTGACTTCCCACATACACCCACCACAGAAAGGCACGACCATGACACAAGCACCTGAAGCTCCTGTGATCACTCCAAAGGAGAGCTTTGTGCACAACACGCTCAAGAATCCCGGCTTGAGCATGAAGAGACTTTTCACGACCGAGGGGGTCCATCCCTACGACGATGTCGTGTGGGAGCGCCGTGATGTGGTGCAGAACAACTGGAAAACCGGTGAGATTGTCTTTGAACAACGTGGTGTGGAGTTCCCTGATTTCTGGAGTGTTAACGCCTCAACCATTGTCACCACCAAGTATTTCCGCGGTGCGGTGGGTGCGGATAATCGCGAATGGAGTTTAAAGCAGCTTATTGATCGTGTGGTGCTGACATATACCAAGGCAGGTCGTGACCATGGCTACTTCCGTACCGAGGCCGACGCGGAGATTTTTGAACATGAACTGACCTACATGCTGTTGCACCAGGTGTTTTCATTCAACTCACCCGTGTGGTTCAACGTTGGCACAACCGCGCCCCAGCAAGTCAGTGCGTGCTTTATCTTGAGCGTCGACGACACCATGGACTCCATCTTGAACTGGTATCGCGAAGAGGGCATGATCTTCAAGGGCGGCTCGGGGGCCGGGCTCAATCTCTCGCGCATCCGTTCCAGCAAGGAACTCCTCCGCTCCTCCGGGGGTACGGCATCTGGTCCTGTCTCCTTCATGCGGGGTGCTGATGCTTCCGCGGGAACAATCAAATCAGGCGGTGCCACCCGTCGGGCGGCAAAGATGGTCGTGCTGGATGTTGACCACCCTGACATCGAAGAATTCATCGAAACCAAGGTTCGTGAAGAGGACAAAATTCGTGTTCTTCGCGACGCCGGTTACGACATGGACCTCGGTGGATCAGACATCACCAGCGTTCAATACCAAAACGCCAACAATTCTGTCCGCGTGTCAGATCTATTTATGCAGGCTGTGGAGAATGGGGAGCCCTTTGGGTTGACTGCACGTACCGACGGACGAGTCGTGGAAACTGTCGATGCCACGGAGCTGTTTCATAAAATGACACAAGCCGCGTGGGCATGTGCAGATCCGGGTATTCAATACGACGACACCATTAATGACTGGCATACCAATCCAGAAACCGGTCGTATCAATGCGTCCAATCCATGCTCGGAATACATGAGCTTGGATAACTCCTCGTGCAACCTCGCGAGCCTCAACTTGCTCAAGTTCCTCAAGGACGATGACACATTTGATGCCGACCGTTTCTCTCAAGCAGTGGAGTTCGTCATCACCGCTATGGATATTTCCATCTGTTTCGCTGATTTCCCGACTGATCCCATTGGTGACACCACCCGTAAGTACCGTCAATTAGGAATCGGATACGCCAACCTGGGTGCCCTTCTTATGGCCACCAGCTTGCCGTATGACTCTGAAGCGGGTCGGGCATTTGCTGCGGGAATTACCTCCCTCATGACAGGCACGGCGTACAAGCGCAGCGCGGAACTTGCTGGAGTGGTAGGAGCGTACGAGGGCTACGGGCGTAATGAATACGCGCACAAGCGGATAATGCGTAAGCACGCTGCAGCAAATGATTCGATTAGAACGTCTTCTTCGCTCGATGGCGACGTAACAGCCCTGGCCGGCAAAGTCTGGGAAGAATGTCTGACTCTCGGTGAGACGAACGGTTGGAGAAATGCTCAGGCTTCCGTCCTAGCTCCCACGGGAACTATCGGGTTCATGATGGACTGCGACACAACCGGCATTGAGCCGGACTTCTCCTTGGTCAAGTTCAAGAAGCTCGTTGGCGGTGGTTCGATGCAGATTGTTAACCAGACAATCCCACGTGCCCTCCGGAAATTGGGATACGCCGAGGAAACAGTTGAAGCGATAGTTGAGTACATCGGCGAGAACGGACATGTTATTGATGCGCCGGGTCTCAAGACCGAGCACTACGCCATATTCGACACGGCCATGGGTGCGCGTTCTATAACACCCATGGGCCACGTTCGCATGATGGCCGCTGTGCAGCCCTTTATTTCCGGGGCCATCAGCAAAACCGTCAATATGCCCGAAGACGCCACCGTCGAAGAAGTATCGGAGATCTATTTCCAGGGCTGGAAGTTGGGGATCAAGGCCCTAGCTATTTATCGCGATAACTGCAAGGTTGGCCAACCGTTGAGCGACGCTACAGCGAAGAAGGCAGACGCGGTCGTGGAGGAAACAGCCGTAGCTGGTCAGCCGATCCGTCGCCGACTACCTAAATCACGCCCAAGCCGCACAACGTCATTCTCCGTTGCTGGCGCTGAGGGGTACATGACCGCTGGTAGTTACGACGACGGTCAACTCGGCGAGGTATTCCTCAAGCTGGGCAAGCAAGGGTCGACTCTTGCCGGTGTCATGGATGCTTTCTCCATCGCTATCAGTATCGCCCTGCAGTACGGCGTGCCGCTCGAAGCGTTCGTCAACAAATTCGTGAACATGCGATTCGAACCCGCTGGCATGACCGACGATCCTGATATCCGAATCTCGCAGTCCATGATGGATTACATATTCCGTCGCTTGGCTTTGGACTATCTCACCTTTGAACAGCGGGAGGCTCTCGGAATCTATTCTGCGGCTGAGCGTGCAGCTGAGGTCCAAGGTTCAGCTGCACCAGCACCGGCGGCTGACCTTGATCTCGAGGTCACCACCGACGAAGTGTCAGCTCCCGAGGACATTTCCGTTCCGGTCGAACACCAAGGTCAGCCGATTACTCATGAAGTCCCACAGAGCGTGCATTCAAGCGCGGAATTACTTGAAGCCATTACGGGCACAGCTTCCGATGCGCCCCTGTGCATGACATGTGGAATCAAAATGCGGCCGGCAGGAAGCTGCTACGTGTGCGAGGGGTGCGGCAGCACTTCAGGGTGCAGCTAGTTCAGATATGTAACACAGTGTTCGGTGCATGAAGGGGCAGCCTGGGCCCATCACGTGGTGATGGGGCTCAGGCTGTTCCTCTGAGCAACAGAATCAAGTAGAGTGCTGGTTCAACCCAGAATGCAGATGGGGCAAAGGAGTTAGTCCAATTGGATTCCCTGGTGACATTGATTGCCGGAATCGCTGTCGTTGCTCTCATCACGGTGGCCACGGGCTATTTCGTGGCCCAGGAGTTTGCTTACATGGCGGTAGACCGCTCCGCGCTCAAAGCGCGAGCGGAAGCAGGGGAGGCCCCAGCCGCACGCGCACTCCGCGTCACGCAGCGAACGTCGTTCATGCTCTCCGGTGCGCAGCTCGGGATTACTGTGACCGGCCTGCTCGTCGGTTATGTAGCAGAACCCCTGATAGGTCAGTCACTGGGCAACCTCCTGGGCGGTGTATCGATCCCGATGGGTGTGTCCTTGGCTATCGGGGCTGTTCTCGCTCTGGGATTTTCCACAATCGTACAAATGCTGTTCGGGGAGTTAGTCCCCAAGAACCTTTCGATTGCCCGGGCAGAACCCGTAGCCATGGCATTGTCTCGGTCAACCACCGTGTACCTGGCGGCTTTCGGCTGGCTCATCACGTTCTTTGACGCTTCGTCAAATGCCGTTCTCAAATTTTTCCGAATCCAGCCAGTACATGATGTCGAGCACTCCGCATCAGTTCGTGATCTCGAACATATTGTCGAAGCCTCCCACGACTCCGGGCAGATTCCCGATGAACTGTTCGCACTGCTGGATCGCATCCTTGACTTTCCACAGGAAAACGTTCGGCACGCCATGATCCCGCGGACCAAAGCCGACACGGTTAGTGTTCACGACACTGTTGGTGAGATTCGGTCAATCATGTCGACCGGTCATTCCCGGTATCCGGTTTTAGCGGCTAATGGCGAAGACGTCTTGGGGGTAGTTCATCTCGTCGACATATTGCGTCCCGAGTTGTCAGATCATGAGTCCGTGCGGTCAGTCATGCGACCTGCGGAATTAGTCTCCACCGTGATGAGTCTCCCGGAAGCACTCCAAGCGCTGATGGAGACCGATAACCAATTGGCCTGCGTAGTCGACGAGTACGGCGGATTTGCGGGAATCCTCTCCGTTGAGGATTTGGCAGAGGAAATCGTCGGAGAAATCACTGATGAACACGATGCGCCGGAGCTTATTGCTCAATTCGACGGTGAAGGGTGGATTATTCCGGGTGACTCTCACCTCGATGAAGTAACCAGGGCAATTGATGAGAACCTTCCGGAAGGGAAATACGAAACCATCGCGGGATTAGCCATTTCCCAGCGGGGGAGTTTCCCATCGGTCGGGGAGATTATTTGGGTTGCGCTTCCGGTGGATCCCGAGGAGTTTATTTCGATGGGCGATATTCGTGCCCGGCAGTTAGGTATTGAGGTTCTCGAGATTGAACGGCATGTTCCCTCTTTGGTTCGGCTCACTATCGTTGAGGGTGACGTGTCGTGAACGCATCACCGACCGTGATCGTGCTGGCGACTGTGGCAATAATTGGGCTCAGTGCCTTTTTTGTCGCTGTTGAATTCGCGCTACTGGCAGCCAAGCGGCATCGCCTGGAAGATCAGGCGCTGAATAGCCGTGCTGCACGGGCGGCATTGCGCAATGCCTCCGAATTGAATATCTTGCTTGCTGGATCTCAATTAGGAATAACAGTCGCTACGCTGGCTTTAGGCGCCATCACCAAACCAGCTGTCCACGATTGGTTTATGCCGGTATTCGAAGCAATCGGCCTTCCTGAAGCCTCCGCTGACGTGATTGCGTTCATTGTGGCCCTTTTCGTTGTGACGTTTCTCCATCTAGTGATTGGAGAGATGGCACCCAAATCGTGGGCCATTGCCCATCCCGAACTATCTGCCACCCTTCTGGCAATTCCCATGCGTGGGTTCCTTGTGGTCTTTCGTCCGCTGCTTGTTGGATTGAATAACTCGGCGAACTGGATTCTTGCTAGATTCGGAATTGAGCCCGTCAGCTCGGTGTCGTCAGCACGAAATCCCGATGCACTAGGCCAACTAGTTCAGCATTCTGTGCATACCGGCGCCTTGGACGTTGAATACTCCACCCGCGTTGCCGCAGCATTGGCCATGCAGTCAACTCCCATCAGGTCTTTGGTGCCAGAGAGTGAACTGCTCGTCATGGTTGCGCCACATGCCACGGTGGGAGATGTCCATGCCATAGCGCAGGAGAGTGAGCATCATCGAATCATTGTGGGCACTCACCCACTCGCCGGAAGTGGCAATTCCGGTGATCTACGAATCGTGGGTATGGTGCATGTGCGGGACACATTGCAGACTCCAGAGAATATCTCCATCCGCCGGTTTATTCGACCAATTCTCCGGCTGCCGGCCGACCAAAGCGTTTATGAGTCCCTAGCGAACATGCGACGTCGCAGCAGCCATATTGCCGTGGTCATGGACGGCGGGACCACGATCGGTCTTGTCTCTTTGACCGATGTACTCAAAGGGCTCATCCAGGCAGAGAATGCAGGTGCCCAGGAGGGCTTCCCGCGCGACTCCACAGCGATCAACTAATCAATGGACGAAATAGGGCGTACATTCGGCACACTGGGCTAGGGTGGTCTCAGGCCGAATAAACAGGAGGAGCCAACATGTCTCGCACAACCCTCACCGTTGGATTGTTCTTAAGCGCTGGCGCGTTGGTGCTCAGCGGCTGCTCCTCGAGTGCTGAATCTGAAGTGACACCAACGGTGACGCCGACTCCATCAGAGACAGTCGAACCAGTTGCGGTACTTGCCGAGGACGCCTGTTCTGAGTATTTCGCGGTAGACCTGCTCCGTGCTGAAATGAACGGTGATACGTCCGCCATGAAAAAGAAGGAGAAGCAAACCCTTCTCGCAGATATGCAGCTGACTGTCGATCAGATGGTTGTTGCAATCGACGCGGCTGTTATTGGCGGTGAATTACCGGCTAAGGCATTAGCCAATGCCGAACGGATTCAAAACAACGTCAATAAGGCTAACCCGAAACAAGGTATTGAAGGGTTTACCAAGAAGCAGCGCAACCGGATTAATTCGTCAGCCGAACGCATTGAGCGACTGTGTGTTGCTGCAGGAAATGATCTGCCGATTGCCAACATTGATGCTCGAAGCAACTAATTTCAAGGACTGAACACAGCGTCCAGCGGGACTGGTCGTGCGGAAAGTGGAGTAACTACTTCGTGTCAGCCGTGGGGACAAAGGGCGCAGTGGGTGGGAACGGAGTCTCCGGATCTCGACCCGTCAGGTACTTAGCTACTCCGTAAACGGCCCCGGCTATAGGCACGGCAATCAGTGCCCCAACTATTCCCAGTGCAATGGAACCTGCGGCAATGGCCAAAATTATGGCAAGCGGGTGCAGACTGACTGCCTTGCCCATAACGAGAGGCTGCATGACGTCACCGTCAAATGAACCGACAATGACGGTAAGCAGAATGACCAAGAGGGCAATCAGTGGACCACGTTCCGCTAGGGCGACAACGGCCGCGAAGAATGTGGCAATCGGTGCTCCAATGACAGGAATGAAGGCCCCGAGGAACACAACTGCTGCCAGTGCGGGTGCAAGGGGGACCTGCAAAATGGTGAGCCCAATGAAGACCAACACCGCATCAAAGAATGCAATCACCACGATTCCCCGTGTGTAGCCTGAAATGGCTCCCCACGCGATATTGCCGGACACGTTCACCGGCTCCTCAATACTCTTTGGTAGCCATCCGACAAACCAGTTCCAAATTTTTTCTGGTTGAAGTAGGAAAAAGATGACTCCAAAAAGAAATACAGACCCAGCAATGACCAGCGTGCCGAGTGAGCTTGCCGATTCGAGCAAACTCGCGGCAATTCCTTTAGCCGCTGTCTGGCCGTAGTCGGAGGCTTGGGAGATAAGCGAATTTACTTTGTCATCTGATAATTTCAAGGGGCCGTTTTTGAGCCAGTCCTGAAGATCGGTAAATCCTGATTCCAGGCTGGAGATCAGTTTTGGTCCTTCACTGACGGTGGAGGTAATGACAATATAAAGGATCGTGACTATCGCGGTCGTTATTAGTCCGAGCGCGAGGATCATCGAGATGACTTTGGGTAACACCTTATGAATGACGCGCATGACGGGTTGGGTCCACGCTGTTACAAGCATGGCAAAGAACAGGGCGAAAACTACCGGGAAAATTGCCCCGAAAATAACGACAATGACGCCAAATCCCACCAGGAGGACGAGAAGTCTCCATGTGATCCCTGCGAGGTCCTTCAGGGTACCTGGAACAGCGTCAGAGTCTTCAGTGGGAGTGTTAGTAGACACGTATATTTCTTCCCGTCAGAGAGGCGTTACTTGACGTGGAACACTCTAGTCAATGCACACTAACCCGTGCGGGGTATCAAACCAAACCGCCACAATTCCTTGCTGATCAAACTCCGAATCGGGCACCCAATTCACCAGGGGAAGCAATGGGCCGAGATGATCGGAGAGGGGACCAAGGTCTTGTGTGGGACAGCTGATATCTATGCGCTGAACTCGGATTCCATTGTCGGTTCCTCCAGCAGACGGGTGCAGCTGGGGCTCTGAGACCCACTCAACGAAGAAAGGCGATTGGGGGTGCGTGAGTGTGTCGAGGACACCTAATTGCCGCCAATGCAGATCGACACCATCAGGGCGTACCCGGTGACCCGGAGCGGCAGGGCGCTCGAGGGCCTCCTCAACGGTGGAAATGTCGTCGGTTCCCACTACCCAACTCATCCAGCCTCCACCGTGGCTCGCGCTGTGGTGAACGGCCTGGCCAAAGGGAGCCTTGAGGGCTGCAGGGTGATCTAGGGCGCTGACAACTTCAATGTAGGCACCATCGGTCAGTGGGAGAATGAAGTTCCTGGTGCCAAATGATGGATGTCGCCCTCCGTCATAGAACGGAAATCCGAGATCAACGCCGATTCGTTGTACAACGTCTGCCAATTCATTATTCGCACATGCATAGGAGATGTGGTCAAGCCGCATAACCGGTATCCTGCCGAAGCCCATCCCTGAAGTTTTCACCACCCCCGTCGATCGTGAAATTGTCTGGGAATGACATGCAACTTATGCCAGAGTATGCGCATGACACAGCCTGAGGTTGAACCACCATCGAAGCCAGCCGCTTCGACAAATACACCAAGCACTGGCCAACTCGATAAAAAGAAGTCAATCATTCTCGGACTCATTGGATTGGCTTTTATCGTTCTGATTTTTTGGAAAGTCATTCCTCAGATCGGCAGCTACTCGGATGCTGTCAGTGCCTTGGAGACCATGGGAACACTCAGCATCGCGTTAATCGTGGTGATGGTGCTTCTGTATCTCGTGGCTTATGGATTCCCATTCATGGCGGCGACCCCAGGATTGAAATATTGGCGCTCCCAACAGACCAACCAGGCAGCCTTTGCCATCAGTAACGGTGTTCCTGGCGGTGGCGCGGTCGGTCTCGCGGTGCAATTTGGCATGCTCAGTAGTTTTAAAGTGTCGGCAACCAGTGCCACGGCCGCCATCACTGCCGTGGGTGTCTGGAGCACTTTCGTGACCTTATTTTTCCCCATATTGGGGGTTATTGCCATCACATTGACGGGGGTAACGGGGGACACCCACGCGGTGACCGGACTTATCGGTTTAGGGATCTTGGTTGTGGTCGTGGCCCTCTTTGTCATGATCATGCGGTCGGAGAAATTGGCTGAAGCTATCGGTCGACTGGGCAACAAAGTCATCAATCCTCTCAGGGGGCGCATCAAGGCACTTCACGACCTGGACTTGGTACAACCGGTGACGAAATTCCGACGGGACATGTATGACCTGCTCCGTAAAAGGTGGGCGGCCTTAACCGCCGCTCAAATTGCGGTGTCCTTTACCCAATTCCTTATTTTGTACGTCGCATTGCGGGGAGTGGAAGGGTGGGATACGGCGGGCACCTCCTTTGCCGCCGCTTTCGGGGCTTTCGCTATCAGCCAGTTAGGTCTCATGATCCCGATCACACCTGGTGGATTAGGCACCGTTGACGCAGCCATGATTGCGCTCTTGGTCAGTTTCGGTGCATCCTCCGGCGCTGCCACCGCGGCCGATCTCGTGTGGAGGGCATCGTCATTTATTCCCCAAATAATTATTGGTGTTGTCGCACTTCTTGCGTGGTACCGCACCGCGGGGAAGGCGCTTGCGCAAACGAAGCCGGCAACATAACACCCGGGGAAACCCCTCGATGCCCCAACCGGAGTGTCGATGCAGACCCGGGAGCGGTGTCCACTATTGTTCTGCGCAGCCCGGTCGTCGCGGGAGGGGAAGCCTTCGGCGGCCGGGTCTTTCATGTCCCTGAACATGGACTCATGGGACATCGCTAATCTGCACCTATGCGACGTGATCCACGTGAGTGGAAGAAATATGTAGCGATCGGGGACAGTTTCACCGAGGGGCTTGCGGACCGCGGATTGGGCGACTCGTACTACGGATGGGCTGATCGGTTAGCTCAGTCCTTGGCGAACAGGTATTGCAGCGATACTGACCCACTGCTCTATGCGAATCTGGCAGTGCGCGGGAGACTGGTAACAGCCATGGTTGAGGAGCAGGTCCCACGTGCGATTGAGCTTCAGCCCGATTTGGTGAGCTTCGCCGGTGGTGTAAACGATGCAATGAGAAGGTCATTTAATCTTGATCAGAAGGCCACAATCCTCGAGAAGGGAGTGCGCGAGCTTCGGCAAGCGGGCATTGACGTCCTCCTTGTTGGTTTTGGTGACCCATCCCAATCCTCCGGACTCATGCGCCTGACCGCAGACCGATTTGCCGGCCTCAACAGTGCGACCGTGGCTATTGCTAAGGCGTACGACTGTTACCTGTTGAACTTTTGGGGCTTGGAATCTTTCCACGAGGAGACCCTCTGGGATGAGGACCGCCTACATCTCAGTCCATTCGGGCATCAGCTGACCAGCGATGAAGCCATGGTGGCATTGGGGTGGGAGCGCACAATGGAGGTGCCATCGATACCTCCTGCGCAGAATCGTGGATCGCTCGAACGCTTGGTAGGCCAGGCACGGTGGATCAAAGAACATGGTGCACCGTGGGTGAGCAGGCGCATTCGTGGTGTGTCATCAGGCGATGGCATTGAGCCCAAATATTGGTCGTATACCCAGGTTTATCCTCGCCGGGGGTAGATATACACATACGCGTGATTCAGCGGCAGTTGATCCACAAGTGCAGACGCGGATATTTTTCCGACGCCGATTGCACATCATCATGGGGGCATGCACAATCATTCGCAACACCTATTGACAGTCACATCGTATACAGACCAGGTATGCAACATTGCTGAACGACTTGGCTTTTGGCCGGCAGACAGCGTGGTGGCTATCTGGCGAAAAGGTGAGAGTGAACTACTCGTGCAGCGAGTCGACATTCCCGATCCAGGTTGGTCGGCACTTGTCAGTGACTCTGCGTGGTGGACTGAATTTGCGCGTCCGGGAAACCTCCATGATGCAACGTCCGTGGGACTTCTTGTAGTCGATCCTCCGCTGTACTCGGATTCATCTGATCTGAGAGAAATGTGGCTCACCACTCTCAGCGACCAGCTCGTCAGGAAGGCCCGTGAATGCTTGAATCCGTCTGGGATCACCGTTGAGGAAGTAGTCCTTGTTCACGAGTCCACATTGACCAGCGTGGATTGCACACCGTCCTGTGAATTGCACCGTGTCAGTACACAGTCAATGCTTTCGACTATTGACTTATCGAGGGCAGATGCCGCAGCGGCCGTGGCGTTTGCCCCAGAGCGTGGGCTCAGCCTTCAGATTCAACAGTGGGCGGAATCGAGATTGCAGGCCGACTCGTCGACATGGTGCATTGATGAACTGAATTTTTTGGAAAACGTGCTTGTCCAGCCGGCTCCGTTGTCCGACTCATTAATCGCCCGTTGT
Source organism: Candidatus Nanopelagicales bacterium (assembly GCA_021741845.1). Lineage (GTDB taxonomy): Bacteria > Actinomycetota > Actinomycetes > S36-B12 > S36-B12 > UBA4592. The sequence goes on along the minus strand of JAIOWY010000042.1, from coordinate 438 downwards.
GCGCAGGCTCTGGCTGTCGTGTCGGTTCGGGACACATTGCTGTGGGATATCGCCGCAGGTGACATAGCAAGTGAGGCCAGCGCGCGTGTGCTGTGTTCCATGCTTCCGTCCTTACACGGACCGGTAGGTGCACCCGTGGCGACGGTAGCTGGGATCTGTTGGTGGCTCTCGGGCAACGGTGCGAAGGCTAACCTCTGCCTGCACAGGGCCCACGAATGCCAACCGGACTATCCACTGGCGCTGCTGGTCGCAGCAGCAGTGGGAGCGGGATTGCCGCCCTCCATTTGGGTTGAGAGCGTCCGTGAACTCCACCGCGATGAATGTCTTCGCAGGGGTGAACTCGCGGAATCGCACTGAGTTATATATAGTACGTAGCGGTCAAGAGATCAGCATTAAGCCCCGGCTCGCTGATCGGCAACCCTCCAACCGCGGTGGGGT
>JAIOWY010000041.1:0-12817 GCA_021741845.1 Candidatus Nanopelagicales bacterium | reverse complement strand
CGCCACTTCTTTGATGTTCTGAGTGATCCACGGAAGCGCATCCTCACTCAACTCGACAGCCGTGATCTGCGCACCCGGGACTTCTGTCGCCATGGACAGCGCGATTGCACCGGACCCTGCACACAAATCAAAGGCGCGTGGGTTATCGCATGCACGCAGGTGTCGTATCGCAGCCTCAGCAACCAACTCGGTCTCCGGGCGGGGAATGAAAACACCAGGCCCAACAGCCAATTCGAGATACCGAAATGGCGCTTTGCCTAACAAATGCTGCAAGGGAACCCGATTCAACCGCTGGGCCATGAGCCGTTCGAAGGCAATGCGATGCTCCTCCTCGAGATGGTCTTGGAGCAACAGTCGATTTCGAGGTACCCCGAGTACATGAGCCAGCATTTGAGCGGATTCGACGGACGCGGAGTCAATGCCAGCGCGCGAGAGTCGACGTTCCGAGTCGACCAGGATCTCGCGAATGGTGCTCACGAGCCAGTCTCCGCCAACCTGCTCTGCTGATCCGCCGAGATACAGGCTTCAATAACCGGATCTAGCTCACCGTCGAGAACTTGGTCGAGATTGTGGGCCTTGAAACCCACCCGGTGATCATTGAGCCTATTTTCTGGAAAGTTGTAAGTCCGAATGCGCTCACTTCGGTCAACTGTGCGAACCTGCGAGCGACGCGCGTCGGATGCTTCCTTGGCTGCCTGTTCCTCGGCCACAGCCAAGAGTCGAGCACGCAAAATTCGCATAGCCTGTTCGCGATTCTGGAGTTGGCTCTTCTCATTCTGACAGGACACAACAACTCCTGTCGGCACGTGAGTAATGCGCACCGCTGAGTCCGTTGTGTTAACACTCTGCCCGCCTGGACCAGAGGATCGATAGACATCAATCCGGAGATCATTGGGATCAATGGTCACATCAACGTCTTCAGCCTCGGGCGCCACCATAACTCCCGCAGCGGATGTATGGATTCGTCCCTGAGACTCTGTCACCGGTACCCGTTGCACCCGGTGAACACCACCTTCGAATTTCAGACGGGCAAATGGTGCCTCTCCCGGCCCCGGTGCACCCTTAGATTTCACCGCAATAGAAACATCCTTGTACCCACCAAGATCAGACTCAACGGCGTCCAGGACTTCTGTTGCCCATCCGCGTCGTTCCGCATATCGCAAATACATGCGCATCAAGTCCGCCGCGAAAAGTGCGGACTCGTCGCCACCCTCACCCGCTTTGATCTCAACGATCACGTCCTTGTCATCCATAGGATCTCGGGGTAACAACAGGTGGGTTAGTTTCTCCGCGACCGTCTCAACCGACACAGAAAGGCTTTCCGCTTCCGCAGCGAAGGAACTGTCCTCGTGAGCAAATTCCTGTGCTGCCTGCAGATCAGCGGTGAGGGCCAGCCACTCTCGGTAGGTGGCCACGATCGGACGCAATTGCGCGTAACGGCGCCCCAACTTTCGCGCGGCCGCTTGATCGGTATGGATAGCAGGATCAGCGAGTCCCGCTTCTACCTGATCCAGTTCCGCAGCCATGTCAGCACATGATTCAAACATTGTGACCCCTCCCCTCCCTTGCCGATGGACATAAAAAAACCCGGGCGCCGGTCTGGGACCGACCGCGCGACGGGGGAGACACGCGGCCGATCCCGGGCCGGCGCCCGGGACGAAGCTAAACCGATTCTACTTTGTCATTCTTACTAGCTGCCGCACCCTGTCCGCCTGCAGCTCCGTAGCGATTTTGGAACTTAGCCACACGACCGCCAGTGTCCAGAATTTTTTGCTTGCCGGTGTAAAACGGATGGCACATGGAGCAAACGTCCGCATGAATAACGCCGTTCTTCGCCGTGCTCCGGGTGGTGAAGGTACTCCCACAGGTGCATGTCACCGTGGTTTCCACATACTCGGGGTGGATATCAGCTTTCACTTTTTTCTCCTTTGTAGGGCCCGGGTCACAACGCCAGTCACTGTCCCCATGGATCGAATTTCCCATGGATCAAGTGCCGCGATAGTGGGAACCGGGCTAGGTAAGTATGCCAGCAACGGTGCCCCATGATCCCGGCACCCCCACGACCCCCGTTAGTCGTCGTCGCTGGAGGTGGGTACCGATGGCGTGGTTTTCTGGACCTGCTTGAGGAATTCGTAGTTCGTTTCCGTTTCCCGCAATTTGGTTAGCAGCAATTCAATACTTTGCTGGGGGTCAAGGGCGTGCAGGACCTTGCGCAGCGTCCAGACGATCTTGAGCTCCTCCGGCGAGAGCAGGATCTCCTCTTTACGTGTGCCAGAGGGGTCAACGTCGACGGCCGGAAATATCCGCTTGTCCGCCAATCGGCGGTCGAGCTTCAGTTCCATGTTGCCCGTTCCCTTGAATTCCTCAAAGATGACCTCGTCCATTCGGGAACCGGTCTCCACCAGCGCGGTTGCCAAAATGGTGAGCGATCCGCCGTTCTCAATGTTGCGTGCAGCACCGAAGAACTTCTTGGGTGGGTACAGTGCGGTGGAATCGACACCACCGGACAGAATTCGACCGCTCGCTGGAGCAGCGAGGTTGTAGGCACGACCTAAGCGAGTCATGGAGTCCAGCAGGACAACAACATCTTGTCCTGCCTCAACAAGACGCTTAGCTCGCTCAATGGCCAATTCCGCAATGATGGTGTGATCTTCAGCGGGACGATCAAATGTCGAGGCAATCACTTCACCTTGAACCGATCGTTGCATGTCAGTTACTTCTTCGGGGCGCTCGTCAACGAGAACAACCATCAAATGAACTTCTGGGTTATTCACCGTGATGGCGTTCGCAATGGACTGCAACACCATGGTCTTGCCGGCTTTGGGCGGGGAAACAATAAGACCACGCTGGCCCTTACCAATGGGAGCAACTAGGTCAATGACTCGAGTCGTCAAATTATTCGGAGTCGTTTCCAAACGCAGGCGCTCCTGCGGGTACAGCGGAGTGAGCTTAGAAAAGTCAGGGCGCTGGCGAGCACTCTCGACATCAAGTCCGTTAACGGAATCGACTTTGACTAGTGGGTTGAACTTCTCTCGGCGCTCACCTTCACGAGGCTGGCGCACCGAGCCAATAATGGCGTCGCCCTTGCGAAGCCCATGTTTGCGCACAAAGGACAGTGAGACGTAAACATCGTTGGGGCCTGGCAGATACCCACTGGTGCGCACAAAGGCGTAGTTGTCGAGGACGTCGAGGATGCCGGCAACAGGTAGCAGGACATCGTCCTCGGTTAATTCCGGTTCATAATCATTGAAATTCTGGCCGCCGGGACGACGCCCAGAGCGGTCACGACGGTCACGACGGTTGCGATTGCGTCCGCGGCGATCGTCTTCGCGGTCGTTGCCAGATCGATCATTATTCCCGCGGTCGTCATTATTATTCCGGTCATTATTGCGGTCGTTATTGCGATCGTTATTCCGGTCGTTATTGCGATCGTTATTCCGGTCGTTATTCCGGTCGCGATCATTTCGATTCCGATTGCGATTGCGATCACGATCGTTATTGCGGCGATTCTCCGTTGTCTCGGATTCTGACTCCGGTGCGGATGTTTCCGCGGCGGGCTTCGATGCTGCTGGAGAGTCGGCTGTCGCGGCTGCTTTGGACCCTCCTGCCGAGGGTGCGCGCCGGGCACTCGCCTGCTTTTGTCGGTCGCCGATAGCGGCAACTAGATCAGACTTACGCATTGCACTGGATCCTGGGATTCCCAATTGCTGGGCAAGTTGTTTGAGCTCGGGGAGGAGCATTCCGGAGAGGCCATCACTGCGGCGCTTAGCTTCGGTTGTTGATTCGGACACTACTTATTTCCTTTGATAAGGGTGACGAGCAGATTGCATTGTCACTTAGCTTTCCATCACGCGGGTGCAGATTTTCAGGGGAACTTTTCTGATTATCCATTCACACATTGGGTGATGAACTGAGATGAAGCCCTCAAGTGAAGTCTGCCACGACTGTGGACTCATAAACCATAACACGGGCCGGAGTTCACCTAGTGAGCGACCCGCCGAACTCCTTCAAGGTCAACGGGGACCGCAACACTGGTCCACTCAGGCGGCACGAGCCGAGTGACCGTGCGTGCATGCTCGGGATGTGATCTATCGACGAGGAGGAGGACCGCTGGGCCCGCACCCGATGCGACGGCTGCGATTCCCTCGGCCCGCATACTTTCGATCAACGCAGTGGTCTCAGGATAAATATGTGATCGGGCTTGTTGGTGGAGTGCGTCGGAGGTCGCCGACAGCAGGTAACTCGGATCAACACTCATGGCATGAACAAGAAGCCCCGCGCGTGCAACGTTGTGCGTTGCGTCAGCGCGTGCAACATTTTCACTCAAAACACCGCGCGCCTGTTCCGTTGGTAGCACGTGCGGGGGAACAGCAACGATGGGAATGACATTCGGATGGATGTCAATGCACACGGACCCTGCTTGAGTCGCAGACTCCAGCCACGACACAGTGAATCCGCCATAAAGCGAAGCGGAAAGATTGTCGGGGTGGCTTTCCATGGCCAAAGCCACGTTGAGCAATTCTGAATCAGGAAGTAGATCCCCGCCACCAACGACCAGTTCGCGAGCAAGTGCCAGTCCCCCAATAATTGCCGAGGCAGACGAACCCAAACCGCGTCCATGTGGGATCGCGTTTCGACATTTCAAGACAAAGCCCGCCGGTTCAACACCCATGGTGGCGAAACCCAGGTTCATGGCTTGCACCACCAAATGGCGCTCGTCGGTGGGCACCTCCCCGGCGCCTTCACCTTGAATGTCAATGCGGACACCGGGGTCGTCGGTGATCATGGCGGTGAGTTCGTCGTGAATACTCAGGGCTAGACCCATGGCGTCAAAGCCTGGACCCAGATTCGCACTCGATGCCGGAACGAGCACCCGGACAGCTCCCGTCACACACGAGGGTCGAGACATCAGGCAAGTCCTAATTCACGCGCTGCCCGATCCGCGTCCACCGGAATGACACGTGGAGATTGGGATCCTTCGAGCGCCCACTGTGGATCCTTGAGACCATTGCCGGTCAAGGTGCAGGTGATCAAGGAATCGGCAGGCACCAAACCTGCTGCATGCGCTTTCAGCAAGCCGGCAACACTCGCGGCACTAGCTGGCTCGCAGAACAAACCTTCCTTCTCGGCAAGTATGTGGTACGCCGCCAAAATCTCCTGATCCGTCACGGAATCAATCAGGCCCTTCGACTGGTCTCGCGCCGAGATGGCGTTATCCCAGGAAGCCGGATTCCCGATTCGAATGGCTGTGGCAATTGTCTCGGGGTTCGGCACCGGGGATCCAGAAACAAGTGGTGCAGCACCGGCCGCTTGGAATCCCCACATGCGAGGCGTTGTGTCAGAGACGCCGTCCTGCATGTATTCGGAGAAACCTCGCCAATACGCCGTGATATTTCCGGCGTTTCCTACAGGTAAGCAGTGGATATCAGGGGCGCGACCCAGTCTGTCCACAATTTCAAATGCCGCAGTCTTTTGTCCTTCGATGCGCACTGGATTGACACTGTTCACCAATGACACTGGGTAGCGTTCCGACAGGTCACGCGCGACCACTAAACAATCATCAAAGTTGCCGTCCACCTGCAGCAGCACAGCTCCGTGAACAACAGCCTGGGCCAACTTCCCCATGGCGATCTTGCCCTCAGGGACCAGAACCGCACACACCATTCCAGCTTTCACCGCATAAGCGGCTGCACTGGCGGACGTATTGCCCGTGGAAGCACAGATGACAGCTTTGGCGCCCTTCTCCGCAGCATCGGAAATAGCCATTGTCATTCCGCGATCTTTGAACGAACCAGTGGGATTGGCTCCTTCATATTTCAACCACACCTGCGCGCCGACAAGTTCGCTGAGCGTGCAGGCGTAGACCAAAGGCGTACCACCTTCACACAACGAGACCACCGGGGTGGACTCATGAACGGGAAGACGCTCTCGATATTCCTCGATCACTCCGCGCCACTGGTGAACCATTAGCTTTCGCCCTCCACTCGCATGACTCCCACAACTCGCCGTACCGCGTCCATTCCTTTGAGCGTGGCCACGGTGGCTGCCAGCGACTCCTCCGTTCCGGCGTGAGTTCTCACGATCAATCCTGCGTCGTCCCCATGGCCATCTTGGCGAACGACCTGAATACTGACATTGTTCTCAGAAAACGCCTGAGCAATCTGGGCCAAGACTCCCGGTCGATCTTGAACGTCGAGATTGACGTAATAGCGAGTCCTACTGTGACCTATTCCCAACACGGGAAGCCCCGAATAGGTGCTCTCCCCCGGACCTCGACCACCAAGCACCCGATTGCGAGCCGCGGCAACGACATCGCCTAACACTGCGCTGGCAGTCGGGTCACCACCGGCACCACGCCCGTAGAACATCATTTCGCCGGCCGCCTCAGCTGAAACAAAGACCGCATTGAAAGGTCCCCGAACATTTGCCAGAGGGTGTTGACTAGGAATCATGGTGGGATGCACCCGGACCACAATCGCATCAGCGCCTGCGTCTGACTCGACGATTTCGGCTATTGCTAATAATTTAATGACAAATCCCATATCCCGCGCCGCTTTAATATCGGCAGCCGTGACGCCGGTGATTCCTTCACAGTGAACATCGGAGATCGTTACCCGAGTGTGAAAAGCTAATTCGGCCAAGATTGCTGCCTTGGCTGCTGCGTCGTGTCCGTCGACATCGAGTGATGGATCGGCTTCTAAATAGCCAAGGGCTTCCGCTTCAGCAAAAACAGTGTCGTATTCAACACCTTCCTCTTCCATCTTGGTCAACATGAAATTAGTTGTACCGTTCACAATTCCCATGACCTTTGTCACCCGATCCCCCGCGAGCGACTCCCGTAGTGGCCGAATCAACGGAATGGCGCCGGCGACAGATGCTTCGAAGTACAGGTCTACTTCATATTCCTGAGCCGCGGCATAGAGAGCGGCGCCGTCTTCTGCCAAGAGAGCCTTGTTCGCGGTCACCACGCTTGATCCGGATTTCATGGCACTCAGAATCAGCGAACGTGCCGGCTCAATTCCCCCCATGACCTCAACCACAATGTCAGCGCCTGAGGTGGCCACCGACTCCAGATCGGATGTGACAATGGCGGGATCAATCCCAGGACGCGGTTTCGATGTATCCCGAACACCGACAGCAACAAGTTCCAAGCTGGCGCCCACCCGGTGGGCTAAGTCATGGTTATGTTTGGTGAGCAAAGTGGCTACAGAAGTCCCCACGGTTCCAGCACCCAACATGGCAATGCGGATGGATGGCTGTGAGGTGTCCCGTGCCGACATGCTGCTCCTTGTACGTGCTCAATCGAAATCCGTTGACGGGCTAAGCCTAGGCGAATGGATCTAATGCCAGTAAATCGTTCATGGTTTCGCGCCGAAGAATGGTGGTACTCAGCGAATCCGCCACAGAAATAACTTCCGGCCGCGGCAATTGGTTGTAGTTCGAAGCCATGGAGCGGCAATATGCGCCAGTCGCCGCAACTGCAATGAGGTCGCCCGGGGTGATATCGCCAGGTAACCAACAGTCGCGCACAACAATGTCTCCGGATTCACAGTGTTTACCGACAACGCGGCACAGAATCGGCTCGGCTTTGGACAACCGTGATACCAGGGCCACGGTGTACTCCGCTCCGTACAGCGCTGTCCGAATGTTGTCACTCATGCCGCCGTCAACGGATATATAGGTACGGACTCCTCGATCAGTGGAAATCGGTTTAACCGTCCCCACTTCATAGACGGTAATACCTCCCGGCCCAATAATCGCCCGTCCCGGCTCAAAGGAGAGCGCTGGCGCGGGAAGCCCAATATCCGCACAGGCTTTAACGACGATCCCGCAAATCTGCTGCGCCATGTGTTGCACGCTCAACGGGTCGTCGTCAGGGAGGTAGGCGATACCCATGCCTCCGCCAAGATTGAGTTCGGCGATCTCGATCCCCTGCTCCACGTGCACTGTGTGCGCTAAGGCCACGATTCGAGATGCCGCGACTTCAAATCCGGAGGAATCAAAAATCTGAGACCCAATATGGGAATGCAAACCGAGAAGGTGAAGTGAGGGAAGTTTCGCAATGCGTCGCGCAGCCTCCTCTACTTCCCCGGCAGCCGCTGACAGACCGAATTTTTGGTCCTCATGCGCCGTTGCTATGTACTCATGGGTATGAGCTTCAACGCCTACGGTCGCTCGAATGAGTACCGGTTGGATAACACCCAATTCCGACGCGATGGATGCAATCCGGGCGATTTCCTCGAAGGAATCAATCACGATCCGAGAAACTCCGTATTCCACCGCCCGGTGAATCTCTGCTCTTGATTTATTATTTCCGTGCATCAGCAGTAATTCACCAGGAACCCCGGCTCGAATCGCAATCTCTAGTTCTCCACCGGAAGCGACGTCAATGCCCAGTCCCTCCTCGGTTACCCACCGAGCAACGGCCACCGACAGGAACGCTTTGGCCGCGTAATAAACGCGCCCCGCTGAAGAACCCTGGGCATCTGTATACGCCTGGGCAAATTCCCGGGCCCGTGAACGAACGTCCTGTTCATCGAAAACAAAAAGGGGCGTGCCATGTTCCTGGGCCAATTGCCGAATATCTGCTCCCGCAATGGCAAGGCCGCCATCAGAGTTGCGTTGTGCATTCTGAGGCCACACGGCAAAATCAAGCGGATCAGTAGCCGGGTCAGACAGCCGACTCTCCAGGGCAATCTGAGCGTGCCGTGGTCCTGCGGGATGCGCTTGCATGTGTCTCAGACTAGTGCCGACTACATGCGTTCAGGAGCGCTGACTCCGAGTAAATCGAGACCATTAGCAATTGTCTGAGCCGTGGCGGCGCATACCCATAGACGAGACAGGTGAATCGCTTCGAGTTGCTCATCCGATCGAGGAAGGACCCGACACGCATCATAAAAACGGTGATAGGAGGTTGCCACCTGCTCCAGATAGCGGGCTACCCGGTGAGGCTCACGTAATTCCGCAGCCGTCGCAACAACCTGGGGAAATTGCTCAACGATTCCCAATAGGTCATTTTCCTGTTCGTGAGTGAGTAACTCAGGATGGAAATCCTTGTCCCGCCAATCGATACCGAGATCCTGCGCATTTCTCAGCACCGACCTAATCCGAGCGTGGGCATATTGAACGTAGAAGACCGGATTGTCATTAGCTTTGCGGGCAATATCAATGAGGTCCAATGTCAACGGAGTGTCCACCGGATATCTCGTTAATGTGTACCGAGCGGCGTCTACTCCTACTTCTTCGACGAGTTCCTCCAGGGTGACGATCGTTCCGGCCCGCTTGGAGAGCTTGACCTCCTCGCCCCCGCGAGTGATCTTCACCATCTGCCCAATCAATACTTCAATGTTTTCCTCTGGATTGTCCCCAGCACAACCCACGACCGCTTTCAACCTATGTACATACCCATGATGGTCGGCGCCGAGAAGGTAAATCGCCGTGTCAAAACCGCGATATCGCTTATCAACGTAATACGCAGTATCCGCGGCAAAATAAGTGAACTCGCCATTTTCTTTGATGAGGACTCGGTCCTTGTCGTCCGAGAAACTTGTGGTCCGCAGCCACAGGGCGCCTTCGGCCTCATACAAATGCCCCTGATCCCTGAGCCTGGTGAGAGCCCGATCCACAGCTCCGGTTTCATAGAGTTTGCGTTCGGAATACCACACGTCGAAATGGGTCCGGAAAATATCGAGGACGTCTTTTTGCTGCTGCAATTGCAATGCATACGCTTCTTCACGAAAAGCCTCGAGCTGCGCGTCGGGACTGAGAGAATGAAACTCGGGGTGCTCCCTATTAATCTGCGCCGCCAGATCCAAAATATAGGAACCGTGATACCCGTCCTCGGGGACCGGATCACCATGGGAGGCAGCCATAACCGAGGCGCCAAACTTGTCCATCTGAATACCACGATCATTGATATAGAACTCGGTTGTGACATCAGCACCGGCGGCAGCAAGAACTCGCGCCAAGGCGTCTCCTACTGCTGCCCACCGGGTGTGCCCCAGATGCAGTGGACCAGTGGGATTGGCTGAGATGAATTCGACATTAAATGACCGGCCCGCCAGCTCTGTGGATCGGCCGTAGGAGGCGCCTGCTTCAACGATTCGTCGGGCAATGATCCCCTGGGAAGTTGCTGAGAGCTTGATGTTGACGAATCCTGGGCCGGCGACCTCTGCCGACTCAATCCCCTCTAACTCGCTTACTCGATCCGCGAGAACTGCGGCCAACTCCCGAGGGTTCATGCCGGCACCCTTAGCCAGGACTAGCGCTGCATTTGTGGTGTAGTCCCCGTGTTCACGCGACTTGGGACGGTCAAGATTGACGTCGGTGGTGGCAGATAATGCTCCGGTAGCCACTAGGTTGTCGACAATCGCCTGGACTTGATCCCGCACATCCGCCATCGCCACGGCGACACATTATCCGCCCTCACGATCCATCCCGTCAGAACCATCCCCTAGGAACACCCCATGCGGCTACTTCGTCAGCCTCGCCCACCACTGCACCGGGCCACCCGCTATGCTGGTCCTAGGCAAGGCCATCTCAGCACCACCGTTCGACAGAGTTACTTTGGAAGTTACTAAGCACCACTTGGGATTTCTCAAGCAGCACTATTGTTTCTGAGCACGAGCACAGATTCTCGGGACGAAGGTTTGATCGGCTAGGCCACGTGTCGGGCGACCGTCTGACACGAACTTCGTGCAAGGAGAACGTGCATTATGGCTTCAGGAACCGTGAAGTGGTTCAACTCAGAAAAGGGCTATGGATTCATTGCCCAAGCTGATGGCGGACCGGACGTATTTGTCCATTATTCAGCTATTGAGTCGGACGGCTACCGTTCACTCGAAGAGAACCAAGCAGTGGAATTCGAAATCACACAGGGCCCCAAGGGTCCTCAGGCTGACAAGGTTCGCCCCGCTTAATTTCTCGACTTACTCAGAGGAGCCGTGCCATGTGCGCGGCTCCTCTGCTTTTTCCCTGTGAGAGGTGGGACGGTTTCCAATTATCAATTACGGTAGACACATGGCAACAGATGACATTGAGAAACTTCTTGCGGAAATTAACGGGCTGTCGAGTCAGACAAGCGCTCCTACCCCTGCTACGAAACCTACTCAGGTCTCGTCCACCGGCGGTCGTTTTCCATTCGCTGTAGCCAGCGCCGTGGTCGTCGGCGGGTCTGGTGCTGTGTTCGGCCTGCTCTTTCCATTTTTTTCAATTGTGAGTACCGGCATGACAGCAGCGGGCGCCGCCTTTGTTACGGCCCTTGTTGCCGGTCCCCCTCGGTGGTTTTCGAGTTAGTGTCAGAGCCTGCGGCATAGATCTCGGCTTGGACGAGTGATCCAAGAAAAAATCCCATGAAGACTAAGAATGTCCAGATCAAAATCGCTATGGGCGCGCCGAAGACCACTAATGCTGACCCCACCGTTGCCGAGAGGTTCGCATACAAGCCGAAAACGCCGACCGAACCCACAATCCATACCGTGGCTATCACCAAGCCCGGTGAGACCCAGGAGATGCGCCCACTTCCGCGGGTGACCCGAGCAAGGATCAGCCAGACAAAAAAGTAGACGAATGCAATCGGAAGTATCCATTGGGTATAGGACAAAACCGTGCTTACTGCCGTCGCAACACCGAGCGCGGATAACACCTGAGGAAGGATGGTGAGCGCTAAGAGAAGCGCCACGATCCCAACTATTCCTAACAGCGCTGCTAACGCCGACCATGCTCTTATAACGATTCCCTGAGCCACGTTCTCTCGACGGAAAATCTGATCTTCAACATTGCGGACTCCATACACAACTTTTTGGGAAACATAGATGGCCAAGATCGCGCTAGAGATAGTGGTAACGGTGACCGCGCCAGTGGATGAGGTGGCTGCCAGGTCCGTCAAAGCGGTGACTGCTGGATCGAAAACCTGCAAGGTCTCTGAATTTCGCGCCACCAGCGAATCCCATGCTTCGGCCACTTTTTGTTCATTGACAAAGAGGCCAACGATGGCCCCGATTGCAATGGCCATGGGAGCCAATGCCAGCATGACGTAATAGGCCATTCCGCCGGAAACCAATGAAATATTGAGCAACCCATAACGCTTGATGACCGGTGAGACAAAGTCCGTGACCGGGGCAAGCCATTTTTGGATCCGGGGACTGACCACTGGGTGCACCCTTCTATCCTCTCGCACCCGGCGCTGCTAGCCTTGCCGTCCCCTGCCTCCGTAGCTCAGGGGATAGAGCGCCGGTTTCCGGTACCGAAGGTCGCAGGTTCGAATCCTGCCGGGGGCACAATGCAAACAACATCGGCAACGCTGTCACCGGTTCAGTTCGCTCGAACCGGTGGTTCGTTGTATCCATACATCCTCGCCGTCTTCGTCGCCATATTGTTGATCTCAAATATCGGCGCTACAAAACTCATTGAATTCGGCCCGTTTATCACCGATGGTGGAGTATTCCTTTTCCCACTCACCTACATAATCGGCGACATTCCCAGTGAGGTCTATGGACTCAAAGCCGCCCGACGTGCCATTTTCACCGGTTTCGCCATGTCCATTGTGGCGGCGGCGACTTTTTATCTCGTGCAAATATCTCCCCCAGCGGATGCCTACGAATTCCAGAGTTCCTTCGAATCAGTCCTCGGGTTTGTTCCTCGAATAGTGCTAGCTAGTGTCGCGGGGTACTTAGTTGGGCAACTTCTTAATGCATATGTTCTGGTAAAGATTAAGGAGCGAACCAAGGAGAAATACCTCTGGGCCAGGTTGATTGGGTCCACCGCAGTGGGCGAATTAGCCGACACCGTGGTTTTCTGCACTATTGCTTTCTATGGG